>PWNQ01000001.1 GCA_003557725.1 Bacteroidales bacterium
AAGGCAGCCACAGGTATGAATTCTCAAATGCTGAATGAAATACCATAGCCCAATATTCTGCAGTTTTGTCCGATAAATGTAAAATTATTTATCCTGATAAACTATTTTGGTGGTATTTTTTTGCCTTGCAACACCCAGAAAACCCGTTTATTTTGAATTTCATTTCAGGAATAACCATCTGAATAGTAATTAGCGTTCGTTAATTAGTTCGGTTTCTCAATTGTTATTTGCTGAATTAAGCTTAATTTTGCGATTCGCTAAATTAAAAAAGCCGGGCACAGCAAACCAAAAAGTAATACTATCATGTTGAATATCATAATGTTTGGCCCTCCCGGGGCAGGGAAAGGTACGCAGTCGCAGTTATTGATGTCACAATATAATCTAACCTACATATCAACAGGAGAGCTGCTCAGAAAAGAGATAAGGGAAGGCTCCGAGATTGGCAATAAGGTGAAGGAAGGGATTGAAGCCGGTGGACTGGCTGATGATGAAACCATAGTTAAACTAATCAATAAAGCAATAAAAAACCACGAAGGAAGCGATGGTTTCCTTTTCGATGGTTTTCCACGAACCTATGTGCAGGCATATATTCTCGATGGTTTGTTTATACGTTTGCAACGTTCCCTAACCCGGATCTTTATTCTTGATATCTCCGACGAAGAGTGCACAATGCGTTTATTACAAAGAGCAAAGGAACAGGACCGGAAAGATGACAATGAAGTAGTTATTAAAAAACGTTTACAGGAGTACCATCAGAAAACCCTGCCGGTGCTTGATTTTTATAAAAATACCGGTCTGATCACCCGAATAGATGCCACCGGAACTTCTGAAGATATCTTTGCAAGGATCAGTAATCATATTAATGAAGACATCAAGAAGCATTCAATCAATGTGGTGATGTTTGGCTATCCGGGAGCAGGAATGACCACCCAGGCCAGTCGTCTGGCCAAAGAATTTAATCTTATCATGATCGCTACCCGCGAACTCCTGCAGGAGGAAGTAATAGCCCAGACCCCTATCGGAAAGCAAATAAAGCCTTACATGGAAAAAGGTCTTCTCCTCCCCGATGAAATAGTTATACGGCTAATTGAAAAACGTATACAGGATACCAGCGGAAACAGTCGTGGATATGTTTTCAAGGGCTATCCCCGAACACTGGTGCAGGCTTACATATTAGATGGTATTCTTAAGAAAAAAGGCCACGAAATAAATTGCGTCATTAATCTGAATGTTAGTTATATTGAACTGATGAAGCGACTGGATGCGCGTAGCCGCACAAAAAAGAAAATGCCCTACGATGACAGCGCAACCACTATAGTATCAAGACTGGAGGAGCATGAACAACACAATGAAGCTGTGCTGGAATATTACCGTCAGCATAATCAGGTTATAGATGTGGATGGTATTGGTGAGATTGAAGATATTTACCATCGGGTAAGAGAACCGGTTTTAAGAGCAAGTAAGAATTTAAGGTAATGAGAAGAAATTTCTCTGAAGTGGTTTTTAGTCGTTGAGTAGTTCGATAAACTAACTGTAAAATCTGTCGAAACGACTGCTGAATATCAGTGATATAACCGCTTCGATAAGCTCAGCGTCCAGATTAAATCCTGCCTTTAAGACAGATTTTTTTTATTTTATCTGAAGTTTTCTGTAAATCACTTCATCTTCAGTAAAGATCCCAATGAGATAAATTCCTGCAGAGTATTCAGATATATCCAGATCAAATACGCTTTGAGCCGGCAACCATGTTTTTATCTGTCTGCCGCTTATATCGGTTAAAGTTATTCTTTCCATAATTACATCTGCTTTCAGATGCAACCGAACCGAAGCCGGATTGGGAAACAATATGAAGTCATGGTTGGTTATTACTTCAGTTAAAACGGTACCGTCAAACAATAAAACCACATTCTCTGTAACATCTGAATCTTCAACCTCAATAATGTCTTCTGCGGGAAGGTAATTGTCGCCCCAGACCAGGTAATCATAAGTACCGGGGGTAACATTCAAAAAATAATAATCACCCATCGGATTTTGTTGCATTCCAAAACTAACAAATGCATCGTTTACATACTGGTTGTTTTCATTTATTATCTGGAAAGCAACTGTAAAATGATCGGGTTTAGAAACCGCAACTTTAACAGAATTGGATGGATGAGATAAACCTTCAGGTTCAGCATACCACGCTTTTACATAGTATTGCCAAAGGCCGGGAGGGATTTCCGTATCAAAATACCAGGTATTCTCTGCTATGTCAAGGTACTCTCCATTGCGGTATACATGATACGCATCCGGCTCGTAAAAGATATAATCTTTTGAAGCATCCCTGCTGCTTGCCGGAGGTTCCGGGGCATCCCATTCAAGGTAGACCTGGCTAATATTGTCTTTATGAGCCACAAGGTTAGTGGGCGGAGCATAAGGATTATCGCTCTCAAGTTGAATATTCAATATTATGGTTTCGTAGTTATTTATGGTTATGCTTTCCAGTACAGTTGAATTATAACCTTCTGCGGAAACCAGCAGATCATAAGTGCCTGCCAGCACAGGACGGTAAAAATCGCCATGGGGCAATTCTGAAAAAACAAATGAGTTATCCTGATCGTGACCTGCAAGTTCAATTTTTGCAGTTAAGGGTTCTCCGGAATACATATCAGTTACTGTGCCTCTGATGCCATAGGCAGCCTGCCTGATATAGTTCAGGAAAGAACGATAATTGTACTCCCAGTGAGCCGGTAGTTGTGAAGGAGGCAGAAGCTTCGTTTTGGAAAGCTCAAGTGTAAGCTCTCTCTGGTTCCTGTAATAGTTCATAAAATCCTGCCTGCTGCCAGTTATGTCATACCAATCACCTCCATGGGTAACACCGTTATTAAAAGACGATACTGATGGATTCATATAGGTTGGCGGGCTATAATGCCTTGCAGTATCGGCATACTCATGCGATACAAACTGCCACCAGTAATGGTCGGCGTGAGTCTTGATATTACTTTTCCAGCTATCCCACGGATAATTCACACCCTCAATACCACCATGCATATTGGCCGACATTACAAAGTGAAGCGTGTCAGTAAGATTCATCATGGCCTGGGTTTCGGCCTGGATAGATGAAGTGGGATCATTTACCGGGTTTGGATAATTGCGGTTCAGGTCTATTCCATTGGCATTAGTGCGCGTAGCATCGCTTACTG
>PWNQ01000107.1 GCA_003557725.1 Bacteroidales bacterium
CAGGAGCAATATCGGGATCGAATAGACCTCCGGATCCGCCAGGGAAAGCAGCGGGTTGACCGCGTTTCCGAGACCGGAGTTCTGCATGTACACCACCCCGGCTTTACCCGTGGCCAGGTGGTACCCGGTTGCCAGCGCAACGGCACCCCCCTCGTTGGCGGTGATTACGTGATCCCGGGCATCCACGGTGTCCGTGACGTACGCACAGAACTCCTTCAGGAGAGAGTCGGGCACGCCCGTAAAATAGGAGAACCCCTCTCTGGCGAGCTGCCGATAGAAATCCGCCGGATTTATCATCGTCTACTTCCCGCCGGGGATCAGGTTGAGTATCTCGCCGATCGGCATCAGGTGCGGTCTTGCCTCGTAGGCGCGCTGGTGCGTCAGGATCAGCCGGGCAGTGTTTACCATCGCCGGGTAGGCGCTGCGCAGGAGCTGGTTCGCGTAGATCACGACGTTGGCGCCGGCCCGGATCAACTCCTCCTCGTAGATCGTGTCAAAACTGGAGGGTACCACCACCAGGGCCGGCCGGTGGGGCAGCTCCCGGTACCGGCGGCAGAACTCGAGAATCTCGTCGGGGGCTTCCTCCTTGGAGTGGATCATGATCCCGTCGGCTCCGGCCTCTATGTACGCCCGGGCGCGCGTAATCGCGTCGTCCACGCCCTGTTTCAGAATCAGACTCTCCACGCGGGCGATGATCATGAACTCGTCGGTCACCTGTACGCGTTTACCCGCGCGGATCTTCTCGGAGAACCGTTCGATCGAGTCCTGCTGCTGGTCCACCTCCACACCAAAGAGAGAGTTCTTCTTGAGACCGACCTTGTCCTCTATTATGATCGCCGAGACGCCGAGCCGTTCGAGAGTGCGTACGGTGTAGGTGAAGTGCTCCGGGATTCCACCGGTGTCGCCGTCAAAGATGATCGGCTTGGTGGTGACCTCCATCAGGTCATTGATGTTGGTCATGCGGGAGGTGATATCCACCGCCTCGATATCCGGCTTACCCCGCACGGTGGAGTCCGTAAGGCTGCTCGCCCACATACCGTCAAACTCCCGGGTTACACCGTTTACCTCCACGGTGATACTCTCGGCGATGCGCCCGGTGAGTCCGTTGTGCGCCTCGATGATCCGGACCAGATCCTTGGATTGAAGCAACCGGCGCAAACGCTTCCGCCGGATATCGGGAGTTGTCCCCACCTCTTTCAGCGCGTAATTGAGCTGGGTCGAGGAGATCCCCCTGGTATAGGGCACTTCCACCAGCTTGCCGCCCCATTGGGCGAGCGTGTCGATCACCTGCTGCCGCGTTTCGCGCTGCACACCTTCCTTCCAGTCGTCACCATGGACGACAAAGTCCGGCTTGAGCTTCTCCAGGTTAGGACGGTAATCGAGAGTATCCTGGGGCAGTACCTGGTGAACCCCCTTGAGCGCTTCCACCACGGCGCGGCGCTGCTCGTACTCGAGGTAGGGCAGGCGCTTGTAACTGGCAATCGCCCTGTCCGTGAGGAGTCCCACGTAAACCTCGCCGAGCTTGCTCGCCTCGGCGATGATGTTCAGGTGGCCCGGATGAACGAGATCCGCGCTCATACCGACGTAGACAGTTTTCTCGTTTGACACAGATTACTCCTTGGTTTTTCAGTTAAAGTTTGTAATTAACGGTCAACTCGACCCGTGTGTTCCACGTGTCCTCACCGGCCTGGTAATTAAAGTTACGCGTATCGTGAACGGTAACCCGGGAACCCAGGCCGAAAGCTCCCGCGTGCAGATAGCCGCCTATTCCGAAACGCATCTCCGCAAACACCCGTTGCCGTGCGTCCGACTCCGGTCCGAGCATGAAGAGGGTACCGTCTTTCTCTTCTGACTGGCCGGTGAAGTAGAGCACGTCCTTGTTGCGGGCATAACGCTGTACAAAAACGTCAATAAACCCCTGACGCCCGTAGTAGGCGAGCGACACGTACTGGCTGTGCCCGCCGGGACCGATCGCCCCGCCCAGGATCTGGCCACGGTGTGTAAAGCCGGTCCCGACATTGTGCTGTCGGTAAAATCCGGCGCTGTTCCAGCGATCGGAGGGCCCGAGCATCTGTGCGCGGGACTTAAGCAGGTTGGTGTGTTCTACCGACAGGAGGGCAAACCGTCGCGGACCAAGGTCGAACACCTGTCTTCCTCCGATCGAGTAAACGGAAGACCATCCGTGGACGTGTATCCAGTGCTTACCACGGCTGAAATCGTACCGACCCCATTCCACGTAGATATTGGTGCCCGTGGCCGGTGAGAAGAAGTCACCGCTGAGTGACGCCTGCTGGCCCCCGTCACCGCGATACCCCCGTATCTCCGTCCGAAAATGCTGGATCAACGCGTTAGCATCTATATCGCTCCACTGGGTGATCGCCACCTTGTTGAACCCCAGGGTGAACTCCGGCCAGAACGGCAGCGAATAACCTATTGCTACCCCCGTATAGAGGTTGTGATCGTCGTAGTTGGTGGTATCAAAGTAATCCGACGGCGTGAGGCGTCCCCAGAACGCGATCGCTTCAAGCGTGCCGAGATTACGTTCGAGAATGCTGACTTCCGTCTTCCGCAATCCCAGGTCCACCTTGGGAAACCCGCCGGCGTTGTTGCTCAGGATCAGCGAGTTCTGCCGGCCCGGTCCGAGCCACAACGCCTGGTTGCCGAATCCTGCGCTGAGCGGGCCGTAGTCGTAGCGCACCTCGCTCTCGCCCCATCCGACCTCGTAGATCGGATCGGGTCCATGCCGCTGCGGGAGATCCACGGTACGAGAATAGTATCCATATACCGGGTCTCCAAAAAGCACGTTCGTACCGGTTATATCGTCAGGATCGACGAGTTCAAACTCCCGGTTTTCCGCGACCCAGAATACGGGATAGAGCGTCACGCCAAGCCGGTGATCTCCCTGCTCGTAATTACCGTGTACACCGCCCTGAAGCCGCGTGTTGAATCCACGCCCCTGCCACATCGCGCCGTCGTTGCCGCCCGAGGCGTAGCGCGAGTTGTAGGAGGAGTAGCTCTCCACGCCCAGGGACCGGGCGCTCCACGCACCGGAGCGGGCGGTTGAACCCTGCGGGCCACGATGATCCTGCCAGGGGTGCTCCAGCGACTCGGGAATCTCCCAGGCGTTGCGGGAGAGCTGCCGGATCGTCATGTAGGGACGCTCGATATCGCCGCGGAGC
>PWNQ01000197.1 GCA_003557725.1 Bacteroidales bacterium
CCCTATGCCCTCTGCCCCTAAAGGGGAGGGCCATCGCGCATGGTTGCCTCACCAACGTTTCTTCACCGCAAACTGCCGCGGGTTGGCCCGGTCCTCCCCTTCAGGGGAGTTAGAGGGGCGCGCGCGGGAACTTTCCGGTAAGGAAATAATCATTCCCCTGTGTGTCGAAAAAATTTTCGCCATGAAGGTTTCATTGTTATAAGATTATTTTTTCTGTTAAAAACACTCGCCATATTTTCCGGCAAAAATACAATATATAAACCACGTTTAGCAAAAAAAGTTCACAAAATAAATTTCGTCAAACTGCATGCAGAACGTATTATAAAGATAATATATTTTATTAAGTGAGTCAACAAAAAAAATTATTTTTTATAAAATCTTCCAATCCATTTATAGTCTTAACATTACCATATAGCTTCCATTTTTTTTCACGATCTCGGTATTGTGAGAGGTGATCCATGCGTGGGCAAAAAGGCTGCGGGAAGGGTTACTGTCCGGCTTAACCCCGAAGAGCATTTGGGAAGAAATTTTGCGCCGGTTAAGCATCCAGCGTGCGGTGGCAGACATTATCAGGCACTTGTTAGACCAGAGAGCAAACTTATTGGCCCGGCGGATGGCGTGGCGGAGGTGGAAGAGGAATTCCGGATGGGGGGGATTGGCAGGATTTCCCGGTGGGCTGAGCAAGCGAACACAATGCTTAAAGGGAAGCACAAGGAACATAATGCGCGCCAGGTAAAGAAAGACAAGGGCTTCAAACAGCAGCAGCCAGGGAAAATACCGGCTATCGCTGTCCTTTTGTATGCCGCCCCCCGGCTTTGACGCAATAATATCAGGTTCCTGGCTTTCAGTCATGGCCGTATATTATTTCCTGCAGGCTTTTTCTCATTTCCTCCAGTTGGATATTTTCAGGTCTGATAACGTGATATATGGCCACTGTTTTACTGATCACGGCCAGTTGCTTCATATATCCGGCTTCTGCTTCCGGCATAGCCACCAGGTATTGCCATCGATAGATCTGGTTTCTCAGGGTCTGAAAGGCTTCCGTTCCGGCCAGTGGTCGGCACTGTACCCTGTCGGTATGGCCCGTTTCCATGACAAACACTATATTTAGCGGATGGCTGTCGCTAAGTGCCGCAGGCATGGGATAATAGTACTTACCTTCCTGAACCGCCAACGGATAGCGTGCATCACCGGAGATCTCCAGCTGGGTCATGCTGTCATCCCACAGCTTTACCCGGTCGGAACGGGCAATCAAAAAAGGGTGTTCATTGGTTAACGTCAGCGGAGTGACATCATCGGTAAGAAACGTGGCCCCATTCCGGCAAAAGGCCACGGTGAGCGAAGACTTTCCGGCACCCGACTCGCCACAAAGCATTATTCCTTTCCCCTGCACCGAGAAACAACTGCCGTGCAGGGGCAGTATTTTCCGCTGATGCAGGATGGCACCATATACAGATCCGTTTAAGAAAACGGCTACTGCTGCCTCTTGTGCATTTTCTGCCGGGGTGTACTCCACCGTGTGGCCTTCGGCGGCGTAAAAGGAACCCACGTCTTTTACCTGCATGGAAAACTCCCGGGCACCGACCTGCCAGAAACTACTGTTTAATACCGGCTCTTTGGCCCGGCGAGCCCGATCGACACGGCGAATGGAAACGTCTGGCAGTGGGAAAGGCAGTTGCATCATTTTGACACTGTTTAATGATGGCAAAGATAGGGGATTTTTGCGAGCAGAAGGGGGCTACATGATGCATAAGTGAGAAAAGAGAAGCTATTCAGTTACCAAACCGGTATTGGTATTCCGGGTTTGTTTTCATGGTTTTTATGCTTTTCGGATAGCTTTCCACAAACCATAAAAGGAATGGGGTCACATTAATTTTTTCATTAAGCATTATTTCTTTTTTAGCTTGATAATGCTGTTTTGCATCCGTGTTTTGAACCAGCTGAAGTCCTTTTTCAATCGCTTGTTTTTGGTGATTGGGGCTGGAGGTATAATTAAAAACCAGTCCATATTTTTCTTCCAGGTCTCGGGTGTAGCACCTTCCGGTATTGTCCACATATATTGCCGGCACGCCGAGCATGGCACTTTCCGCTGCCATGGAGGCACTTTCCCCAAATACCAGTCGGGCAAAGGCCATGGCATGATGCATTCGTTGAGGTGCCAGCGGGAACCGGTACTTTTGCAGGCTTTCAGGCAACGGGCTTTCCGAGGATATAAACACGCGGGCATGCCGGGAGAAAGCTTCGACGGCATAACGCACATTTTCCGGAGAAAACCCCTTATGCCCTCTGTCATGCAATGCCTTCCATGCGACCAGGCGAAAGATCACAAAGGGCTCCCCGGCACGTAGGCCCAGCTCTTCCAGGACGCCTGGGTCGGGAGTAAACTGCCCGGGATGCAAGTACGCCAACTCATGATATCCGGCATATGGGATCACCCGTGAAGACTTCAGGGGATGAGCATAATCGCCGGTAAGTATGACTCGGGTAAAGGGCTTGTAAAGGCGAATTTGAACAGGTGTAAAGGTGTCGGCCAGGGCAATGTGAGGGGTGCGGGTAAAAAAAGCAGCGTGAGCAGCGTACATAACGCTGTGGCTAAGTATCAGATGGGGCCTGAAACGGCAGGCAGTAACAATAGCACGAAAACCAAAACGGAACAAACCCCAGATCTTGCCGGAAAGGGAGTCAAAAGGACGGCCAAAAGAAACATAATCAAACCCATATTGATCCAATAGTGGCTTGACAAACTCTTTCTCCCGACAGGTAAACAACACCTGATGACCCCGCTCCAAAAGATTGCCGGCCAGATTGCGAAAAGTATGCAGATCGGCCGGATGGCCTATATCAATCATTATGCGCATATAATAACTATGTGTTTTAAGTTTCGGGCTCGCATAAACGCATCACGCCAGATCCTCAACAAATTGTTTAAAATGGGCTATTCTTTTTGTGCCGGATTTATGAACTACAGAGACATCAGGCATATACCTGGTTGGTTGTGAAGCTAACCTGATTATAAAACCTCTTCCGGAAATCCTGAAAGTTCATATTTGTTTCTTGAGTCCAGTCTAAAAAGGTTACTTTTGATTTTCAGCGGCTTTTTGCCCCGGACCCTAAAGGGTGAAGCCGCTGAAAATCAGCCACCCTTTAGGGATGGGGCAAAGCTGATTTTCAGCGG
>PWNQ01000044.1 GCA_003557725.1 Bacteroidales bacterium
CACTGGAGGGATGTTTAAGCACAATCGGTCAGGTCACTGATCCGGAGCGAATGTCTTGAGTGACAATGTTGCCCTCATGGCAGGTTGTTGTCGTAAACAATTAATAAATTCAAAAAAAAACATGAACCATTAAACAGAAGAACTATGAAAATAGGTAAATTAATACTAATTGCACTGGTGATCAGCGCTTACGCGACAGTAAGCGTAATAAACATCCAGTTGGCTAAGCCAAAAGATGTAGCTGAAGTTACTTTGGATATGCTGGACGTTATGTCCAGAGCCTTCGATGAATCCGAAGGCGGAGAAGGAGGAGGGGGTTCCATTTGCCAAAACTTTTCCATGAAAGCTCACTATTACGTAAGTGGTGGTCAAATCGGCTTAATGGGAGACAAACCATGGTGGGTATTGACTTACGAAGTGGTTGATTGCTGCAATGTTTCGAACGATGCTAATTGGTGTAATTTTGACATGGAGAATTCGGTGTGTAATTCTAATCTCACTCGACCACCAAGAGGTACGTGCATGGATGCCCCTGCTGAGTAATATTGCCTAATTTATATTGCAAAAGAGGATCTATTTCCTTCTTCCGCATCAGATCCTCTTTTGCAATGTTTTTTTCACATCTGTCTGATATGAACATTCTTCTGAAGACAATGAATTTGCCAGAATCAATATTTTTAACCATTTTACTTGGACATGAATAGCTTAAAGCAATATAACATGAATAAACACAAGGTAGTCACAGGAATGCTTCAGAAAAAATATAACAACTGCATGAGATTAAGGGTTCTCCTTTTCTGCTTTCATATTAGCTTAGGGAAGTTCTTATTACCCGCTATTGTTGTGATTCTATTGCTAGGTAGCTCATGTAGAGAGGATAGCAGAGAAAGCTTTACAGGAGAAGGGACTCTTATACAATACGATTATAAGCCTGACGTGGTAATACCTCTTTCACCCTTTTTTGATACAGTAGAGTTTGTATTCCTTGGTGGCATTGGAGAGTTTTCGGGTGAATTTCGGAAAGTAGTAGTCACCGGAGAACATATATACGCTACCTGCAAAAAAAACAAGACTGGTGTTTTTATGTTTACCCGTGAGGGTGAGTATATTAGGAAAATTGGTATTCTAGGCAGGGGTCCCGGAGAGTTTGTCGTACTGAGTGATTTTGCGGTTGACGAGGATAACGATCGGGTAATTATTTATGATGTCGCTACCAGGTCTTTAGTTGTTTATGACAGGGAGGAAGGTGGGTTTACTGAGCGAATTAATACAGATATTCTTGCAAGGGAGTTTGAGCTACTCCCCTCAGGCAACTATCTTTTCTATACAGATGAGGTAAACACCTCCCCAACCGGTGGGGAGTATGATGCCGGTTTGCTGCTTCTTGATGGTAAAGGTCAATATGTTTCTACGGTGTATAAATCTGACCCGTTGAAGCTGAAAGCTGCAGCCAATCCGGAAAACTATTTCTTTCGTGCCTCTAGGAACGAACTATGGTTTTGTGATACGGCGGAGGGGAAGCTTATCCAGTTGAGAGACGGGCAGGTAGTCGGAGAGGTGGTTTTCGAAACGCTGCTGCCCGGGCAGGTTGGGAGTAACCAGGGGAGTACCGGACTCGGATCAGGCATCATTCTCTTTGGTGTTACTTCAGATGTTCTTTTCTGTGCTCTCGCTTCGCCAAAGGAGGGTGGACATCTGGTGGTTTATGATTTCCTTACAGGCAATGCTATGAGTGGAGACGGACTTGCAGATGACATATCTTCAATAACAAATCCTCCTGGCTTTAGCAGGGACGGTTCTGCAGGGTTGATCATGGGACAACCAATACCAGAGAATCCTATTGAGGTTTTTGCAGATCAGAGGGCACTCACCCGCGAGTATGGTTTAACAATGGATGAGAAGCCGGAGTATAACTTCATTTTTGAGGTTGATCAGGGGAGTTACTCCGGTATTATTAAGATATTTACAAGAAAGCAGAGCCGGCCATCGGAAGACTGTACGAAGCGGTAGTTGATAGCCAGCAAACATGATAACAGTTGAGTAAACCAGAGATTACAAATTTATAATCAGAAGGAATGAACGATATGATTAAAGAAAGGACGCAAATTATCAATAGGATTAGTCTCACTTCTCTTATGGTACTGCTTCTATTCATTATTACAGGATGTGGTGGGGGCAAACAAAGCGATTCTACAGTAGTAATCGGAGAACAGGAGTGGATGAAAAGCAACCTTAATGTTACACTATTTCGCAATGGTGACACTATTCCACACGCTGGAAGTGATGAGGAGTGGAGATCTGCTGGAGAGTTGGGCCAACCTGCCTGGTGCTACTACAATAATGATCCGTCAAACGACAAGGAGCATGGGAAGCTTTACAACTGGTATGCAGTAAATGATTGGAGGGGATTAGCGCCGGAGGGGTGGTCTATACCATCGTACAGCGATTTAATGATACTTGGAGAGCATCTGGGGGGTGTTAAGGAAGCTGGCAAGAAGATGAAGGTTAAGGAACTCTGGGGACGAATGGCAGGTGGCACCAATGAGAGTGGGTTTTCAGGGAAGGCCGGTGGTAGCCGAGATTATGAGGGAGTCTTCAGTACCAGCGCTACAGGTTACTGGTGGACCAGTGATGAATTAAGTGGTTTTCCAAAGAGCGCCTGGCATTTTTCACTATCCCCTGGAAACGACGCTTTATATAGTAGCCCACTTGATAAGCGATATGGTTTCTCTGTAAGGTGTTTAAAGTTGCAACCTTAGGTAAGTAGTATGGAGTCCTATATCTTATATCAGAGCAACATCTAAAAGTTACACTTTGTGAATAATCTAACTGACATGATCGATAATATTTCTTTATGCCCACATGCTAACTAAATAATACAAAAAATAGTTATTTGATGAAGAATCTGACTTTTTTAATTATCAATTGCGCTGCTGTACTGGTAATTGTATTAGCTACGGTATTTAATGCTTCAAGACAAAGCACGGAATCTGTAAAACCTATTAATTCAGATGTAGTAGATAACCATATTGCTCTGAGCTTTGTAGAATTGGAAACTGAAATGAACCGTATACCAAACGAATTACTAGACACATTAGTTTTAAAAAACTTGAACTTCCCTCTGTTGGTCGTCAGACTAAATGGATCAGAATGCCAGCCGTGCCTA
>PWNQ01000142.1 GCA_003557725.1 Bacteroidales bacterium
GAGAGGGCGCGGTAAGTATAAACTTAACCGGTGAGGATCTTGATGAACTGGAGCAGACCGCTCGCGAACTGGCGGAGGTTTTAAGGTCCATAGCAGGAACTGAGAATGTTGACGATGGCGTTCAGTCTACCGCCGGTGAGTTTGTTATAGATGTCGACCGTTCTATCGCCGGAAGGTATGGACTGAGCTCTTCCGATATAGCAGGTTTTCTTCGTGCGTCCCTTTTCGGTCAAAGAGCCACTAATATGAATATATCGGAGGATGAGATAGGCGTTATCGTTCTTTCCGGTATCGGCAATGTACAAGATAGAGTCGGTAGTGCGGTGCCGATAGATGTTTCATCCCTGGAGAGTATGACCATTTCGACGGAATTCGGTCCGGTCACTTTGGGAACCTTTATGGATATATCTCTCAAGCCGGGACGGAGCTCTATAAACCGTCGTGACGGTGACCGTTACATCGCTTTGACTTCCGATGTGTCCGGAGGGTATAACACTCAGTCGATAGTTAACGAGTTCAGGGAGAGTATAAAGGGTATAGATATTCCGTCGGGGGTGGAGATAGGTTATGGAGGTGAGGTTGAGGAGATACAGGAGTCCTTTATGGATCTTGCCCGAGTAATGCTTATTGGGGTTTTGATGATATTTACTTTAATGGTATGGCAGTTCAAATCCTATATTCAACCCTTCTTTATAATGGTTACTATACCACTGGCTCTGACAGGTGTTCTTTTCGGTTTGGCTTTGGTCAGACAGCCACTCTCTTTCCCGGGCTTTATCGGTATAGTGGCGTTGGCGGGTGTGGTGGTTAACAACGCCATTATCTTGATAGACACTATAAACAAGAACTATCACAACGGGAAGAGCCTCAAAGAGGCGATACTGTCAGGTGCCGAGTCCCGCTTCCGACCCGTTATCCTTACGACCGTCACAACGGTTTTCGGACTTCTACCTTTAGTTTTTGCCAGCCCGGAATGGGCTCCCGTGGCTTACTCCATTATATTTGGACTTCTCTTTTCAACCGTTCTGACCTTGGCGGTGATACCGGTTCTCTATCAACGGTTTTCACGAGCGAAATCCGGCGCTGAATAGAGGCCTTTATCTCTCTTCCGGAATAGAGTAAATATTTTGCTTTTTTATTAACAATGTAGTATAAAAGGTTAGTTGTTTTAGGTCTTTGAATATAAACAAAAGAGAAGGGAGGTGCACATGTTCTCAACCTTGGAAGACTGCCAAGACGGAGCCAAAGATCTTGTTACTGAGGCTGCCAAAAGGGTCGGAGCCGATACATCCTCTATCGGTCCGGAAACATCACTGGAGCATCTTTCTGTAGACCCGTTGGACATCTTGACGGATGCCGAAGAGAGGTTCGGCGTGGATCTTGGTCTTGAGAAAGAGAATGTCTCTCGAATCGGTCCCTCCTTATTGAAGACGGTGGAGGATATTCAGGACATCCTTATGAAAAGGTTCCTCTCCACTTAACAGTTTTTTGTAAAACAACCCGCTCTTTTAGAGCGGGTTCAACCTTTTACTTTTGCTGGGGTTCGTTATAACATCCGGTTCTCGCTTTGAGTGTTGGTCGGGCGTATTCTGTCCATAACGTTGACCTTTAAAATTAAGACCTATTAGCAGAGATAATAAAGTTTAAAAGAAAGACAGAGAGAAATTCCCCTCATTCATCGTGTGGGATTTTTGTTGTTAACAGTGTTTGTATTTATATCTGTGTTATATTTTACCCTTCGAATATTCGGATATGTTCGATGTGAAAGATATAGATATGTTCAGTATAGCTGTTGCAGTTTTAATAATGATCGTTCTTTTACTTACGGTAGGCTCGGTTTGTGTATTTCAAGGGCAAGAGGTTCTGGAAGCTGAAGATCTGTCTGAGGAAGACCCTTTTGCCGCCAGATCGCTAAAGAACATCGATATGATGGTAGAGGGTGGGTATTACTGTTTACTTTCCTTTGAGTATATTAAGAAAGGCAAAGATAGGGGGAGTTCAAGGTCCGAAATTTTAGAGCACTTTGGTGATCGGACGGGAGAGTGATAGTTTGAAGATCATAGCCGGCGTTTTTTCAGCTGAAATACTGACTTTAAAGTGTTAGAATGTAATCCATAGTTTATCAGTTTTATTTTTACCATATGAAAAAGATAGTCCTTTACACTACACCTACCTGCGCTTTCTGTCCTCTGGTTAAGAGCTTCTTGGAAGAGAAAGGTGTTGAGTATGAAGAGGTTGATGTTTCCGTAAGCGAGGAGGTTAAAAATGACTTCAAAGAGAAGACCGGTCAGATGATGGTTCCGGTTACTCAGATAGGGGACGAGATAGTTACCGGCTTTGATAAGAAGAAGTTGGAGGAAGCTTTAAGTAAAGAAGAGTAACTCTATGTTCGATCTTACAGTAGTTGGGGGTGGTCCGGCGGGTATCACCGCCAGTATATACTCGGCCAGAAAGAAGCTTAAAACACTAATGGTGGCCAAAGATCTCTTGGGTCAGACTAGAGAGGCCGGATTTATTGAGAACTGGCCCGGTGAGAGAAGTATTACCGGTCCCGAGTTGATGATGAAGTTCGAGGAGCACTTAAAGGATTACGATATTGATATAGAGGAAGATAGAGTGGTCTCTATTGAGAAGACCGTCGAGGGCTTTATGGTCAGGACCGATGATGAGAGTTTCAATTCCAGAGCTGTTATAGTGGCAACCGGAAGGAAGCCTAAGAGACTCGGTGTTCCCGGGGAGGACGAGTTCGTCGGAAAGGGGGTTGTTTACTGTACAACCTGTGATGCACCGTTCTTTGCTGATAAGAAGGTGGTTGTTGTGGGAGGAGGAGATTCCGGATTCAAATCGGCCATTGAGCTTACCGATCATACCAATGATATTTCCATTTTTGAGGTCACCTCAGAGATAAGAGCGGAAGGGGTGTTGCAAGATAGAGTTAAAGAGAAGGGTATTGGGGTCTTTCTGAACAGAAAGGTCAAGGAGATAAAGGGTGGAGACTTTTTGGAGGAGATAGTTTATGAAGATCCTGACGGGGAGAGTTCTATGAAGGTGGACGGTCTTTTCGTACAGATAGGTGCCGTTCCCATATCCGGTTTCTTGGGTGATCTTGTTGATCTGAATCCGTTGGGAGAGATAGAGATA
>PWNQ01000090.1 GCA_003557725.1 Bacteroidales bacterium
AAGTATGGTGTTGGCGACCTTTCTGTTCTCTTTTAGATAGTTTCTGGTGGCGTCATAACCTCTGCCGAGCTTCTCTTCACCGTAACTGTAAGAGGCGCCTGATTTCTGTATTACTCCGTACTTCTCTCCCAGGGCAAGTATCTCTCCCTCCTTTGAGATTCCTTCGTTGTACATAAGGTCGAACTCGGTCTGTCCGAAAGGGGAGGCCACTTTATTCTTAACGACCTTCACTCTGACCCTTCCGCCCATAACTTCGTCACCTTTCTTTATCTGCGCTATTCTGCGGATATCGAGCCTAACCGAGGAGTAGAACTTCAGCGCTTTACCTCCCGGTTGAGTTTCAGGTGAGTTACTTACCAAACATCCGTCCACAAAGTAGTTGTGGTTATCGGCCACACTTATGTCGAACCTATTCTTACTTATACGATCTCCGTCTTTGTAAGGTGTTCTGGTCCTTATTTCTTTTATTTTCATCGGGCGCAAAACCTCACTTGAGGGCTGAGAGAAGGTCGAGGGCTCTTTGTGGTAGAGACCTCTGTACTCCTTTGGGAGCTTGTACTCCATGCTTTTTGGCACAAAAGGAGCTATAAGTTCGAAGAACTTTGGGGCCTCCTTTACGGAGAACATAATGGCGCGATGGTGGCCGTGTTGATACCAGCTTGGATTTATATTGAATCTGGAGAATATCCTCGTTATGCGCTCTCTGCTTTCTGTGTCGTCAAAAGCGTTTACATAAAGAGCCGCACAAGGTCGGCGTTCGTAACTCTTACCTTTCCATTTCGAGGTTCCTGCCTGTAGAGAGCCGTCTCCGCAGTACCACAAGGCTATGGCGCGGGGCGTTATTCTCTCAACAATCGATTCCGGTACGATCTTCTTTTTATTTTCATAAAATAGCCCGTGAATATCACCGATACGTAGAGAGGCTTTCGTCTCTAAAACCGCCGTACCTCTCTTTGTCTTTAAAGACACGTTGCGCGTCACATCTCCTAGTTCATTTGCCAGCCAGGATATATACTCGGTCTGCTTCGGTCCGTGTTCTTCTCGGAAGTATGCCGTCTGCTCTCCCTGTCTCTTTATGTTACCATCACCCAAAAGGGAGCCGATTATAATCTCTTCCTGTTGAGGTGTTATCTCGCAGTTATCTATGTGCACCGATATCTCATCTCCCACTTTAAGCTCTTGCGCCTCTTTCCATCCTTTCGGGGTGTATACTTTATGGTTTTCTGTACAGGAGAAGCCGCGTCGGCCGTTTTCTGTATGGTTCTGAACAAAGAACTGGAGAAAACTTTCCGTTTTACCGTTTACATGCCAATCGGTGATCGGTTTGGACTCCACGCATTTCTTTTCAAAGTTATAGGATAGCACTGAGGTTTCTTTCTGTTGATTGACCAGTTTGCCGATTTTTTCTTTTTTGCCGTTGGACAGAAGAACCTTTGAATCATAAGAAAAGCAACCGAACATAACACCTATCTTCATCCTTATCTGGTTGGTGAATATGACCGTCGTGTTGCTTCTTGCGGTGATGGCGGTCAGCTTTCTGAGCGCTTGAGACATCAGTCTGGCCTGTTTGCCTACGTGTTGTGCACCCATCTCTCCCTCTATCTCATCTTTGGGAGTCAAAGCGGCCACCGAGTCGATAACGACTATGTCGATATTACCGGACCGTACCAAACTCTCCACGATCTCCAGAGCCTGCTCACCGGTGTCGGGTTGGGATATGAAAAGGTCGGAGGTCTTTACTCCCAACCTTTTCGAATACTCCGGATCCAGGGCGTGTTCGGTATCAACGAACGCCGCCACTCCTCCCTTTTTCTGTGCTTCCGCCACAACATGGAGGCAAAGGGTGGTCTTTCCGCTCGATTCCGGTCCGTATATCTCTATGATCCTGCCTCGGGGGAGGCCACCGACGCCCAGAACGAAATCGAGACCTATCGATCCGGTGGAGATGGCATCTATATCCACCTTGGGACGCTCTCCCAGTTTCATTATGGCCTCCTCTCCGAACTTGGTCTTTATGTCCTCTATGGTGCTATCAAGAGTGCCGCCCTCTTTATCCTTTTTACTTTCCTTCTTTTTGGGCATTTTATTAATATTTAACCTTTAATCGATCTCCACCTCGGTTTCCGTGAGATCTCCGTCGATCTCTTCGTCCTCTTCTTCACCGCTTCTCCTTCTCTCGAGAGCCTCTTCATTCGGAATATCTTTGGTTTCCGACCTGTTTATAACGGAGTGATGTACCAGCGTGTTTCTGCCGAATCTGTCCCACGCCTCTATCTGTATTATAGTACGTGTACCTACCAGAGGCAATTTCACTCTGAAATCACCCTCTGGGGTCATGACTATAGGGTGACCGTTAAACTCTATGCGAGACACATTCCGTGCCGATCCTTGTGCAATGACCGTATCTCCCTCCACGACCTGACCCTCTTTAGGGTACTTTATCTCAACCAAGGGGCCGGAGATGAGGTCGTAGGCCTGAAAGTATCCATACCCGCCCAAAAAGACCAGCGCCAGGATGATCGCCCCGACTCTCAGTTTCTTTCTCCATCTGTCGGCCAACATATTAAATGTTCTCGTTACTGTTATAAAAACCCTCTTGCTGGCCGTGGTCCTCCGGCTTATCAAGTATCTGCCTCGGCTTGGCTCCGTTGGCGGGGCCAATAACACCTCTTGCTTCCAGCATGTCCTTCAGTCGGGCACCGCGGTTATATCCTATTTTGAACTTCCTCTGCAGGAAGGATGTGGACGCTTTACCTGCCTGGATCACGGTCTCTCGGGCCTCCTCATAGAGTTCATCTTCGTCATTACCGTCTTCATTATCATCATCGTCGAATATACCTCCGCTTCCACCGTTTCCGCTTTCACTTATTGCCAGATCGAGCTCTTCGTCCAGACCGCCTTGGTAATGCTTTCTGATGTGATTGACCACCTTTTTGACCTCTTCTTCCGAAATGAATGCCGACTGGATCCTTTTCGGTTTGGACATTTCTCCGGAAAGATAAAGAAGGTCTCCGGATCCGAGAAGTCTTTCAGCGCCACTGGCATCCAGTATCGTTCTGGAGTCTATCTGAGAGGCGACCTGTAGAGCTATACGAGCGGGGATGTTCGCTTTTATCAAACCGGTAATGATGT
>PWNQ01000088.1 GCA_003557725.1 Bacteroidales bacterium
CCACCACCCCCGGTACCGGAGGCCAGTGGCACCCCCATGGACACGTTACCACCACCATGTATAACCAGCTCCCCGGCGGGACGGCAGCCAACTGGATGTACCTGTACTGGCATGAATATGAGAATTCCATTCCTCCAGCCGCCGCAACATCCAGCACGCGTTTTCGTTGGAAACAATTTGCCAATAGTGGTGCAAATTGGGATGCCTGGGGTATTGACCATGTGGAAATCTATTGCCCGGGGCACCAAAATGTGGCCTGGTCGCATGGTGTTCAGGCATTAGACGGTGGATGGGTGTCTCCCACCACCACTACCACTTATACTGTTTTTATTCTGGACACCTCCGGCCACTCCGCCAATGCCAGCGTGACCATAACCGTGCTTCCCCCGCTGGACCCGGGCCTGGGACCTGATACCACCATCTGTGACTTTCCGGGAAATTACGCCATCCTGGAAGCCGATACCGGATTCGACGCCTATCAGTGGAATACGGGAGAAACCACCCGGACAATACAAGTAGATACCTCCGGAACTTATTCTGTTATTGTTACTAAAGCAGGATGTACCGGAACGGACTCGGTGAACGTCACCATTACTCCGGCACCTACAGCCGATGCCGGGCCCGATCAGGAAATATGTATTGGTGATTCCGTGACCCTCACTGCTGCCCCCGTTACCGGCTTCTATGCCTGGAGCACCGGCGATTCCACACAAAGTATTACCGTGTCCCCCCAGCAAGATAGTACCTATTACCTCACTGTGGGGACAACGCTGGATTGTATGGCCTATGATACGGTACATGTTACCGTACATCCCTTGCCCAATGCCGATGCCGGTCCCGACCAGGAGATCTGCGACGGCGATGATGCCAACCTGTCCGCATCCGGAGGGCAAATCTATGAATGGTCTACCGGAGACATGGTGGCGGATATTACCGTATCGCCATCTACAACCACAGAGTATATGGTCACCGTCACCGATGCACACGGATGTGTTAATTACGATACCACGGAGGTTACAGTCTTTCCATTGCCTCAGGTAACTGCCTGGGCAGCCGATAGTGCTATATGCATGGGCGATGAGACAGAAGTATATGCTGACGGAGCAACCACTTACGACTGGGGCCACTTTACCGGCTCCCCCGTTACTGTTAGCCCCATGGAAACCACTAAATACACCGTTACCGGAACCGATGATAACGGATGTTCTAATACAGCCAGTGTTACTGTGGTGGCCGAAGACTGCTCCTCATTCTATATCCCCAATGCATTTAATCCCGAGGGAGGCATTAATACGGTCTTTATGCCTGTAGGTGACTTCACGGCGGTGACCGAATATGAAATGACCATCTACGACCGCTGGGGGAATGTGGTGTTTAATACCGGAGACCCTTATGAAGGATGGGATGGAACCATAGATGGAGAACCGGCACCAAAAGGTGTTTATGTTTACCATGTAAACTACTCCAGTCAGTTTGGAAAAGACTTTGAAATGAGAGGTACTGTAACGTTGTTAAGGTAACTAACTCCTGCAGTGGATGAAAGAAATACCTTTAGCGGGCTTGTTAACAGCAAGCCCGCTTTTTTTGCTCCCGCCTCTAAAGGGATGGTGAAAATTGGTGTTTTTATACCGGACCCTGATATCCGGCCTTTAAATCAGCAAGTAGGCCATTAATAGGTTTTTTCAATACAGGATGGATCAGTTCCGGGGCTATTTCATTTAAAGGTTTTAGAACAAACAGGCGTTCTGCCATGCGTGGATGAGGAAGAACCAGGGTTTCACCAGTAATGATGCGGTCATCATAAAAGATCAGGTCCAGGTCGATGGGGCGGGATGAATATCCGCATTTGTCACGCTTTCTGCCTAACCGGCGCTCTGTGTCCAAAAGAATATCCAATAGCTCATAAGGAGAAAGGTCTGTGGAAACGCAGAAAGCACAATTGAGAAACCAGGTGGGTGCGTAAAATCCCCAGGGCTCCGTTTCAACCATGGATGAAACGGCCTTGATTTGAACGCTACTGCGCTCCAGAAGCGCCAGGGAGGCCCTGATAAAACCTTGACGGTCACCCATATTGCTGCCCGCTGCAATGTATGCTATGTGCTTTTTCATTATTGGGCAAAAATAATCAATGTTTTTTAAGCTCCGGTTGTTATATATTTGACTGCTTTTATATATCTTAGCCCCTGTAATTATTTGGATTTGATGAGCTGCTATTTGGGAGCTGAACAGGGCGCAGATATTTTTACAGAAAGCGCGTTTTTAGTGCTTTGTTTTTGTTCTAAACGGCTGCAAAATAATTGAACCTGTACATTTTTAACACTAAAAATTAATAGACATGAAACAGTTTTTCAAGTTTGCGCTGGCCTCACTGGTAGGAATGCTTTTCGCCATGTTAATTGTTTTCTTCGTCCTTGCAGGTGTTGTCGCTTCACTGGCGGCTTTTGCCGAAAGAAAGCCAGTAATTATTGAAGAAGGATCGGTTTTGCAGATTAAATTGGATAAGCCCATTCCCGAACGAACACCCGCCAGCCCTTTTACACAAATGGGGTTTTCTTCTTCAGGCGGCTTTGACTTTACTTCAGTCATTGGATTAAATGATATTAT
The DNA here is from genome assembly GCA_003557725.1 of Bacteroidales bacterium. Taxonomy (GTDB): domain Bacteria; phylum Bacteroidota; class Bacteroidia; order Bacteroidales; family PWNQ01; genus PWNQ01. The sequence goes on from PWNQ01000088.1 coordinate 2,605, forward strand.
TAGCATGATTCAAAGGGCCAGGGATGATGATAAAATTGAAGGGATTTACCTGGACTTGTCCATTATTCCTGCCCCCCTGGCTACCCTGGAAGCTATAAGAAATGAGCTGAAGGATTTTAAAACATCAGAAAAATTTGTGATCGCCTATTCGGAGGTTTTTTCTCAAAAGGCATTATATATGGCCTCTCTGGCCGATGAAATTTACCTTAACCCGGTAGGTACAGCAGACTTCCGGGGGCTATCCATGCATATTATGTTTTTTAAAGGGTTGCTGGACAAGGTGGATGTGGATATGCAAGTGGTCCGGTACGGAGAGTATAAAAGTGCTGTGGAGCCTTTCCTGGATGATAAAATGAGTGAGGCGAATAAGGAACAAAGCATGAAATACATATCAGGGATATGGGAACACATGATTAAAGAAATTGGTGAGCAGCGTGCCATTAGCACAGACCAACTGAACCGCATTGCCGATTCCATATTGCTGCAGAAGCCCGAAGACGTTAAAAATTACGGGTTGGTGGATGATTTGTTGTATATGGATGAGTTTAACACACGGCTAAGAGAACTTTTGGAAATGGAGGAGGATGATACGCCCAACTTTGTCACGCTGGAAAAATACAATAAGGTGCCCCGGTCACTTCAAAAGCCCGGGAAGGATAAAGAGCCGGAGGTGGCGGTGATTTATGCTACCGGGGAGATCGTTACCGGTGAAGGAGATGATAATGTGATTGGCTCTGACCGGATTTCCAGGGAGATTCGTAAAGCAAGGAAGGATACCACCATAAAAGCCATTGTGTTAAGAGTTAACTCGCCAGGAGGCAGTGCCCTGGCCAGTGATGTGATCTGGAGAGAAATGGTGCTGGCGAAAGAAGAAAAACCGGTAGTGGTGAGCATGGGCCATATGGCCGCTTCCGGCGGATACTATATCGCCTGCCCGGCCCATAGAATCTTCGCTCAACCCAATACCCTCACCGGTTCTATTGGTGTTTTTGGAGTTATTCCAAATATGAAGGGACTGCTTAACAATAAACTTGGCATCACCGTAGATGGGGTGCAAACCAACAGGTATTCTGATTTTGGATATACCTACAGAGCTCTTTCCCAATACGAGTATGACGTGTTGCAGAACTATGTGGATAACTTTTACCTGGTATTTGTGGAAAAGGTGGCTCACGGACGGGATATGACTGTGGAACAAGTGAAGGAAATTGGCTCCGGACGCATCTGGAGTGGGCTGGATGCCTTGAGTATCGGACTGGTAGATGAGCTGGGCGGACTGGATACGGCCGTAAAGTATGCCGCAAGCCTGGCAAATATTGAAAAGTACCGCGTAGGGGAATATCCAGCCATGAAGACTCCCTTTCAGGAGATACTGGAACAACTGGGAATGAGTGTGCGCACCGAAGGCATTCGGAGAGAACTGGGAGAGGCATATCCATTTTTCCATTACCTGAAAACGGTACAGAATATGGAATCGATACAGGCACGATTGCCCTTTGAACTGCACGTGCGATAGCTGTCCTGCTTGTGAAGAGGCCTTAAGTGATGGGCTGCCATTGATGCTGCAAGGCGCAAATCTGCATAGTATTAATTAATTCCAACTGCCCCATAAATAATCATAATAATAAGAAACCAAATTTTATGTCCATGAAAATTCAGGGTTTATTACACGTTCTGCTTCCATCGGTTTTCTTTTTTTCTTCAGTACTAGTTGCCCAGGAAGAGCAGGATACGGTTGTTGCCTACGAAAAGACTGCAGATCAGATAGCAATGGAGCTATATAATCAGGGTGTAGTAGCTTTTGAGCAGGGAGATTTGGATCAGGCTCTGGATTTGTTTGACCGTGCACTGGATAACAAGAGAAATTTTCCCCAGGCGTTGCTTAACCGTGGTGCTGTCATGTTTGAGAAAGGGGAATACAGGGAAGCTATTCAGGAGTATGACAAGGCAATTCTTCTGGAATCTGGTGCTAATGCTTTTTATAGCAGGGGGTTGGCCAGGTTACGATTGGATGATGACCAGGGTGCCAGGGATGATTTTCTTCAGGTGCTGGAGTATAACCCGCAGCATGAAGAGGCATACTACTATCTGGGGGGACTCTATTTTGCCCGGGAGCAGTATCAACAAGCCCTGGAGGCTTATGGACGTGTACTCGAACTGAATAGTAACCATGTGTTTGCATGGAATGACCGGGGCAGTACCTACAGGATGGTGGGCCAACTGGAAAAGGCATTAAACGATTATGACCAGGCATTGAAACTATCTTTGGACCAAGGCTTTATATTTTCTAATTTAGGGGCTGTGCTGGTGGAAATGGAAGAATATGAACGGGCTCTGGAAGCTTATGACCAGGCCATTGAACTGGATACTACAAACCCTGTGTTGTGGAACAGTCGGGGAATAGTTAAGTTTCACCAGAAAGACTATGAGACAGCAATCTATGACTATAAAAAGGCGCTCACCCTGGACCCGGAATATGCTGCTGCACACAATAATAAAGGCAATATACTATATAAGCTCAGAAAGTATGATAAGGCGGTGGATAGTTACTCCCAGGCCATCAGCCTTAATCCGGGATACGGAGAGGCCTATATGAACCGGGGAATTGCCAGGGAAATGCTGCAACAACCCCTGAAAGCCTGTCAGGATTGGGAAAAGGCACGGGCTCTGGGAGTAACCGCAGTGGACCAGTATATTAAAGACCAGTGTGACGAATCCTAAAACAAACAAAGATGCAAGCGAAAATTTGTTGGATCATTATTATTTTTGTTTTTTCTGTTGGTAGCCTGCAAGCACAGGAATCGATACCTTTTGACCGTTCGGCTTTTCCTGATGATCGAAAAGCACTGAGGGAAGCACAACGGAATCTCCGCAAAGGAAATCGCCTGTTTAACCAGGGTACCGGAGGATATAAAGAAGCTTTAAGCTATTTTGTTAAAGCCCAGGAATTCAACCCTGATAATGCAGAACTTAACTATAAGATCGGGGTGAGCTACTTTAATATCAATGAAAAAGGTAAGGCAGGAGCGTTCCTGGAAAAAGCTTATGAGCTGGACCCCGCATTGAATAAACAACTGCTGTATATGCTGGGGGCAAACTACCATTTTCAGGCACAATTCCAGAAGGCTATTGACTTTTATGGAAAGTACAGAGATGCCTTGTCTCCGGAAACAGTGGAAAAAAAGGGCCCTGAGATTAGTAAGCGTATCAGGGAGTGTCAGTTCGGGCAGCAGTATTACCAAAATCCACAGCGGGTTTTTGTTGAGCCCCTTTCAGATAATATTAACTCCCCTTATCCCGATTATGGGCCCGTGGTTAATGCGGATGAAAGTATTCTGTTTTTTACCAGCCGAAGAATAGAACATAAAAAGGATGATGTTGTCGATGGTGGAGAGTTTGGGTTTGAAAACATCTATTTTTCTAAAAAAGATGACCAGGGGAATTGGGGTGCGGCTCAAAGAGCCCCTTCATCGCTCAACTCATCCACCCACGATGCAGTAGTGGGTATTACTCCCGATGGGCAGCAGTTACTTCTGTACCGTGCCGGCCGGGGAGGGAATATCTATGCTTCAGACCTTGAAGGAGAAAACTGGAAAAGGCCCGAAAGACTGAGCCGTAGTATTAACAGTCGTTATCATGAACCTTCCGCGGCTTATACCTTCGACGGAAATACGTTGTTCTTTGTATCTGACCGCCCTGGAGGACACGGGAATCACGATATCTATACAAGTACCAGAGATGAAAAGGGCAGATGGTCAGAGCCGGAAAACATTGGTCCTGTGGTTAATACGCCCCATGGAGAAACCGGGGTGTTTATGCATCCGGATGGAAAAACCTTGTTTTTTAGCTCCAAAGGACACTCATCCATGGGGGGGTACGATATTTTTAAAACCCAATATGTGAATGGGGAGTGGACGGAACCGGAAAACCTGGGCTATCCCATAAACACTACCGGTGATGATGTTTTTATCTCTTTGTCGGCAGATGGAAGAAGGGCTTATATCTCATCTTCAAGAAAAGAAAGCGGGGGAGTGCAGGATATCTACATGGTCACATTCCTGGGGGCCGAGAAACCACTGATCAATACTTCGCATGATCAACTTATAGCATTCAGGGAACGTCCCGTGGAGCAAGGAGCCGTGGAAAAAACTATCCAGATAGAAACAGCGGCCCTCACACTGATGAAAGGAACTGTAACCGACGCGAAAACAGAAAAACCCGTAAAAGCCACTATAGAGATTACCAATAACATTACTAATGAGACTATCGCCACCTTTTCTTCCAATGAGCTTACTGGAAGATATCTGGTGACCCTGCCGGCAGGAAAAAATTATGGCATTTCTGTGAAAGCAGAAGGATATCTTTTCTATTCTGAAAATGTAGATCTTACCGAACGATCTCGATATGAGGAAGTGGAAAATGATGTTCAGCTGGATAAGATTGAAGTGGGGAAAAGTATTGTTCTGAGAAATATTTTCTTTGATACCGGAGAAGCTTCCCTCAGAGATGAGTCCAGATCTGAATTGGACCAACTATATGATATTTTAAATAATAATCCGGGAATACGGGTGGAAATATCTGGACATACGGATAATGTGGGGGCTGCTCAATTCAATAAGAGACTCTCGGAAAACAGGGCAAGGTCGGTGGTGAATTACCTGGTGGAAAAAGGAATTGATGAAGAACGTTTGGAATATGCGGGATACGGCTTTGACAAGCCTATCGCCTCCAACGATACGGAAGAAGGCAGACAAAAAAACAGAAGAACAGAGTTTAAAATTATTTCAAACTGATTGGTTTTTTGCTCTCATGCTCTAAGGGGATTGGTTTTTCACGGCTGTAAAACAAGGTGTTTTTGTATTGCACTTATGGATTGGGAACCGTATAGAAAAAAAGCCTTACACTTTTTGGTGTAAGGCTTTGGACAATTCATTGATCAAAATCCGAAAAACTTAAACTTTTATATAAGTTTTACATTCACCGCATTCAGGCCTTTTTTCCCTTCTTGGAGGTCGAAAGAGACCATATCATCTTCTTTGATTTTGTCGATGAGCCCTGTGACATGCACAAAATACTCTTTGTCTGATTCCTGATCCTTAATAAAACCATATCCCTTGGTTTCATTAAAGAACTTAACTTTACCTGTGTTCATTTGAAATAAAAATTGATTGATTAATAGGTAACAAATATACAGCTTTTTTACAATCTGCATATTTTTAGAAAAAAAAATGTAAAAAAAGTGTTTTTTTTACCGCAACAGGTGTATGGTGCCGTTTAGCGATGTTTTCTTTTCTCCTTCCAGGGTGTTTTGGTACACATCACAAACGTAAAAGTAAACACCTTCAGCCACTTTTCTTCCGCTATTTTGCTCTCTTCCGTCCCAATTGATTTGCGGATCGTTGGTTTGGTACACCACGTTCCCCCACCGGTTAAAGATCACCATATGCACGCGGTCTACAACGTATTCTGCAGGAAAAGGCCTGAATATATCGTTGATTCCGTCATCGTTGGGGGTGAACACATTGGGTAGGCGGTATGTATCACAGCTGTCTACGTCCACGCACACCGTATTCCCGGGAGCACTTTCATTGCCCGATGAGTCTATGGCTGTAACATAGTAGCATCCGGCCACGGTACTGGTCTTGTTATGAAACCAGGTGGTATCCCATTGGGGACTGGCAGTATGAATATGTGAAAAAGTGCCGTTGGAGACAGGGCTGAAATAGATATGGTATTGGGATACCCTTTCCCCGGGGGTTTGATTTCCGGGATTGGTCCATCGCAAATGGTTCCCAATGGCATAACAGTCTACTGAGACATCAAGCCACGGAGCATCCGGCGGTTTTTCATCCACCGGAACAGCACAGGACTCCTGAGAAAAGTTGAACAGGGGGGAGATAATGCCGCTTTCTGAATAACTGCCAATGGTTTTAACTTTATAACAATAGGTGTTATGCAAAGAAAGCCCTGTATCCGCCCAGGGTAACTGGCTGGTGGTAGTGATGGAGTCAAAGCTTGTCCCACCGGGGGGTTTTTTGAAAACCACATAGGCATGGTTGTTCCAGGAGACATCATAGCTTACATCTACGGATATGGCCTTATGCTGGGATGAAAGCTCCAGATATGGGGAGGAGGCGTGGGGTGATTCACTGATGGAAATACGTTGTGAGGGCGAGGTTTGCACAAACTCCAAATGGTAATAATACTGATTATCAATGGTGTTTAGTTGGGTGTCCGTGTAAGTGGTGTCGTTTATGCTTCCTGTAGAGTCTATAAGTGTCCAGTTTGCCGGGCTGTTTTCTGCGCGGTAAATAAGGTATTTGAACGGCCCCTGGTGGGCATGGTCCATAATGGCCGGCGGAGTCCATTGAAGGTCAATGATCCCGCCGGAGCTTTCGGTAGAGTCGACGGAGACTTTGGTGATTAACGGATTGTGACGGTCGATGACGGCGCAGGCTTCCAAAGAAGGATAACTTTCGGCTCCATCAGGAAATATAGCGGTAACCATGTAGCAATATTCAAACCCCGGGTTGATTCCTTTTCCGTTGTTATCATCAACAAAGGAGGTGTCCAGAATGGATGACAGGCTGGCAATTTTTTTATATCCCGTATGGGGCGGCACTCCGGGTTCACATTGGGGGGCCATATATCCCAGGTAGCTGGCTCTGCGGTAGATCTCATACCCTGTTGCGTTGGGGCAAATACTGCGGTTCCAGGCCAGCTCAATGGTTTGATTTACGGCGGTAGCTGTCAGGTTTTCCGGTGCCGGTCCGATCACCAAAATGTTTACTGACTCCATAACCGTCAGGTTTTCTGGCCTTGAGAACAGTTCAAAGTTGTCTATTCCCCAGTGGTCATAAAACGGCCCGGAGGTGGCAAACTGCGCAAACCGAAAGCGGGTGTTGGGGGAAATGGCTGACTGGGGAATGGGGATACTGTAGTGACTCCAGGAGGTAAGCATGGGGTTAAACCCCCCGGGCGGCGGTTGGCTGGGGTCCCAGTATGAAATATTATACCATGGACCATTAACGCCATCCAGAGAATATTGAAGATGAACGCCTTCGTCCGGCAGGTCCGGCCCTTCACAGGGCGAGGGAACTCCCTGGGTGGCATACTTCATATCAAAATGTACCTCGTTAATGCTCAGGCTTGTAAGGTCAAACTCCTGGGTTGCTACCCAGCGTGGGTGGGCCTGAAAATCTCCCATCCATAGATGAGGTGTGCCATCAGCTGATGGAGGGCATGGGTTGGTGAACACAGCATGAGGTGTGGAATACCAATCGGTGCCAAGCACTTGGTTGTTGAAGGTGTTAATGTAAGGGGAGTAGCCGTTGGCATGGGCTTTTTTCTTATCCCCAATAAAGACCACCTGATAAGGATGTTTTCTTACCAGCTCACAACCCGGCATCCAGCTGAAGTAGTCGCCGGCACTATCTACACCCAGCGTGGGGCTGGTGAACAGCCCCGGGGTCTGCCCCAGGTTCATGATTTCACCCAGGGCGCTTATGGACAGGGTGTCGCCCGTGTCATCCGTGGTGTAGGCCGGAACATGTAACAGCCCGCCTGCCTCTACACAGGTGTCATTAAATACATGGAGGCGGGGGGCTTCATTATCACAATCTCCTACATTTAACTGCATGTCTCGCATGGTGGACCCTATAAATACACCATTGCGAAACTCCCGCACTCTTATGGCAATATTGTACCGCCCCGGAGTAGCCGGCGCATCCCAAATGATAATGCCCGTGGAAGGGTCAATACTGTATGTTCCTGAAAAAGAATCAGGAAAAGTGTATGTGGCTATGGGAGACTCGTCCTTTCCCATACAAGCGGTTGCAGAAACCACTATAGAGTCATTTTCATCATCAACAATACCCTGGTCATAAATATAAGGTTGGTTTAAACAGGCATTATCCAGGGGTGGTGTGGAAAACCGGGGTGAGCTGTTGGTGCCAAGAAAAGGGTTGATTACAATTTCAGCCTCCAGATAGATGGCTTCATTGGCAGAACCGCTAATGTTGTTTACCTGCCCGCCGCGGTTGAAATACTTGGTGGAAATGGTGTAAGTGGCCGCACCCGGATAGGTATGGGTGCCGCTGTACTCCAGCTTGCGAAGGTAGTTGCTGATAATGGTTGTGCTTTGCAGGGAAAGGTCTGAGCTGGAGTTGTCTCCCCAGGAAACGGTCATGGTGGAGTCCACCGGGCCAGCATTAAAAGTGTATGCCGTTATCTTTGCCCGGTAGGTCAGAGAGGAGACCTTTTCATATCCAATCTCCATGGAGCGGATATCCATGGAGTAAACACCCTTGAAAAATAAGAGCAGGAAAAAGATAAGTATGTAATTGCTTTTATTCATAGAAGGCTACCCAAAAAGCGGTTAATAATCATCCGTGCACAATCTGTGATTTAGCGTTGATCAACAATTGGTCATATCCCGGACACAGGTGCTCTTTGCCTGTTGTTGTTATAGAACGTGACACCGGCAATTTTGTTTTATTCACCTTTGTGTGTTAATGTTCTTTTTTTGTTTTTCTGTAACAGAGCACTGGCGGTTTTCAACGATGGGGAAGCACCGGTGTTATCAGAGTGGTTTTCTTTTTAATTTCCTCAGGTAAAATGTATGGTTGTTGTACTGTACTTCTTTGATCAACTGATCATGGATAAGGTCTTCCACCATTTTCCAGGGGGCTTTATTTTTTTGCAGTAGCTGCTCCACAGCATCTTTTCGCATTGGATGTACGGATGTGATGCTCAAAATGTCGGCTTTAGGGTTGCCAGATGAGGCGTAGGCATTTCCTTCGTATCCCATAAGAACCTCCACTGAATTAATTTTTTGTGTATATTTCTCATGGGCCATGGCCACCTGTTCTTCATCTGGGGGCATGATATTGGCTCTCGCCGGGGGGCGGGTGGGAATGCCAAGGAAGGCCGTATGGGGGTTCAGTGATGCAATGAATTCCGCATTTTTCTCCAGCAGGCGTGGGTGGTCATTCATGCCTTTGATAAGCATGGTTTCTGTCATAAGGGTGCCCCGGAATTCTTTTGCAAAGGCCTGGATTCCGTCAAGCATTATTTTAAAATCCAATCCTTTGCAAGGGTGGTTCATCTTTCGCCACACTTTTTCGTCCACGCTGTCCACTTTAACAGAGACCCAGTGTGCGTTATTAAGTTCCTGACGCACTTCTTTTTTCCACAATAGGGTGGAGTTGGTGATCACTGCCAGCGGGATGGTTGTGGTTTCTCTCAGAGCGCTTAATTCTTTTCCCAAATTAATGTCCAGGGTGGGTTCCCCATCTGGTACAAAGGAGATGTGGTCTACCTGCTCATTTTGTGCTTTGCATTGGTTTATTTTTTTTATCACCTGAGAAACAATTTCCTCAGGGTTATAAAATGTACGGCGTTTAATCCCCATATCCAATGCGGTTCCTATTTGGCAGTACACACAATAATAGGAGCAATATTTTGGGGGTATATTATTCACGCCCAGGCTTTTTCCAAGCCTTCGCGACGGGATTGGTCCAAAGGTTAACATGGTGCAAAAGTAGCGAAATATTTTCATCTGTTTATTTTTTGCCACGAATGCACGAATAATATGGGGTTTTATCTGTTTAGAATTTTGTTCGTTGTTCGTCCAGGCCCCGAAGGGTTTGGACAGGGGCGCGTGCGGTGGCCC
>PWNQ01000175.1 GCA_003557725.1 Bacteroidales bacterium
AGATTGCTTTGGTCCAAATAAAAAGCATTCATTACAGGCACAACATATTATTATGAGCACATAAGTATATAACCTTTTAATACTATAGACCCATGAAACATCGGTACGTTTTATTGTTGGTTTATCCTCAACGGAATCTGAGCAAGTTGGGTCATACCAAATACATTCGTCCATATCTTTTAAAAGGGCTGAAAGTTATGCGATCTAATCAGGGGTAGATGGCCCCTTATTTTCAGCTTTTACCGGAGACACGTTATATTATCACGATGACCAGTGTAAATATTTTGTTTATGATGAGCCAATAAATGACTCTATGAATATTACCACTCCACCTGTAGGGGGAGACCGTTATGATGACAATTATGACCGGGATGCCGTTCGTCTCTGGGTGGCCCCATATTCGGGAGAAGTTAATATTGAAGCACCTATTCAATTGATTGAAGATACCAGTTATTCCCGGAAAATGAGTCAAACCGTAAATGGTATTCGTTTTACAGTACAACACAATCAAGATGAGAAATATGCTGACACTATTGCTGCTAACGACTACGAGCTTAATGAAGAGGTTATTATTAATTTAGAGGTTGAAGCGGGCGATCATATTTATTTCCGGCTTCAAAGCCGTGGAGACCGAAGTTTTGATAATGTTTCCTGGGCACCGATTATCACTTATGATGTTGACAACCCGTCTTTAGCTACAGGGCCTAATGGTAAAATGGTTTATCAGTTTGATGCATTTCAGGACTTTCTGGTTTACGACGGCCAGATGTTTATTGCTCCTTACCCCGGAGAAATTCAGGCTCAGGCTTCAATTTCCTCGCCCCCGTTAAGTGATTCAATCCATATAGGCTTATATAAAGGAACCACCCGGCTTAATGAGCTTAGTATTCCCGACAATACCCCCATAACGTTTGATTTTGACTCTGTTATAAATATTGATGAGAATGATAGCTTGTATTTTCGAATCAGGGCTAATTCAACCATTGCCTATTCTGCTATTGAACACGATGTGGTGTTTAATTATCTTAGTTCCGACAGTGTAAATATTGACACCAGTTCGCCTCACCAGCAAATTACGGTTCGCCCCGGGGTGAGAATGGATTTGATGCAGCATACTTTGCAAAAAACGTTACCCGTTTCACTGGATGCCGGACATTATACCTTTGAGCCCGATATAACCTTAGACCCTTCATCCACCGCCAATGGAACAATAATTTTCACCGTAAAAAAAACCAACGCGTTGTTAGGAAAAGAAAAGCTAATGGTTACCAATGGGCAAATCAATGCAATTCCCATTTCCCTTACATTATCCAACCCCCAGGATGTTTACCTGGAGGTATTCACAAAAGATTCAGCATTAAGGCATGACATTACAGCGGCTTCTGTAGATTATAACAACCACACAGAACCAATGGGAGTTACAGTAGCTATGGCCGATTCATTATGGAAGTTTGGCAACTTGTATCGCGGATGGGGACAATTTTCGTATAAATCCCCAGATCATTGGACGGATGCGATTAACCCGGAATTATTACATGTTAGAACAGTATACAGTGGCGATACACTTCCCTCTATAGGCAACAATTCCAGCTTCGATATAGATACAACTCAGATAAATGACTTTTATGGCCTGCATAATCAATTATTACAAGCTGGCTTTACGAACCCAAAGGATGCCCCCTTTACTATGATGTTAGCCGATATGGAATATATGGTTTATAGGGATTATGCACAATATTCCTCTGTTTCCGACACAGGAATAGCGCTGACCCCCCGCACATATGTACTCAACGATACCAATATTACAATCCATTCTGTAGTTCAATATGGGACCACTCTTGGCTCAAAACCCAAAACCATGAGATTGTTAAACAATCAAGAAACCTATAATTTTGGATTAGGGGCAGGACTTATTGGTGGAACAAGAACAAAAGGGAGCAGTAACTTATCAAAAGGGTTCATGGATATGAATGGTGATGGATTCCCTAATCCGGTTAATTTATCCGAAAACCTGGTACAGTACACCACCCCATGGGGAGCATTAGAGCCAAATATGACCAATATTGGTAGCAACATCGATCAGTCAACGGCATCAGATGGGTGGGGCACCAGCATCACGGTTCAGTTTCCAACATTAAAGCAAGAAAACATCGATGGAACACTCCCCTCATTTTTCGGACCAATTACAGGAGGTGCCAGCGGAGGGATGTTGGATACGGACTCTGAAGTGATTTTAGTTGATGTTAATGGCGACGGGCTCTTAAATATGGTTAAAGGGAACAATCAAATAGCGCTTAACCTTGGTTATGGATTCAGTAGCTTTGAAACAATGGATAATGTCAGCAATGGACACACCCAGTCAAAAAGCCTAAATGCTGGATTAACAGGAAGCTATAACTCTTCTTTACTGGTAGAAAAAATTGGCCTTAGCTGGGCCCTTGGTGTTGGCTTAGGGTATAGTGACAATAAGTTAAAAAGAGACCTGATTGATATGACAGGCAATGGCCTAAAAGATATTGTATATATTGATGGAAACGATGACCTGGCAATTTACTTTAATACAGGAGCCGGATTTAGTGGAACAACTACAGCCAGCATTCATGGTTCTGATTATGTTGCTTATTCCAAAGGTTATTCGGGCAATTCATTTGTAGCACTTACTTATGGGTTCGCTTTTAATGTTTTTGGGGTATCGCTAAAGGGCCTGTTGAACCCACGTGCCGGTCTTTCGCATTCCATAAACCTTGACAAAGGACGCTTGATGGATTTTAACAATAACGGATACCCAGACCTGGTGTTTGATGATGACGGAGAGGTTCATGTTGCGTTTAATAAGGCCGAAAAAGTAAACCTGTTAAAAAACGTATACCTCCCGACAGGGGGAAGCTATCACGTTGATTACAAGCTAACCGAAAGCTCCGTCAAAATGCCTTCCCGGCAGTATGTGATGCACGAGGTGAAAATTATGGATGGATTCAATAGCGCTGGTTCCGATACGCTACATTATGTATTTGACTACCAAAACGGATACCACAACCGTGCTGAACGCACCTTCTACGGCTTTGAAACCGTAACCACCCAGCAAATCAATAATCCCGGTGATTATACCTATCGCAC
>PWNQ01000039.1 GCA_003557725.1 Bacteroidales bacterium
AGGACACGGGGTCATAGAGATAGCACAGGCCAGCCATATCTGAGACGCGTTCTTTCAGGCCGTAATCCAATACGATACCGGCTGTAGGCCTCGTTTTCCTGCACGTTTCCACAAAGGAGGCTTCCGTTTCCTGCGGCAGGAGTTCGGGGAGTTTGAATGCCGGCAGTGAAAGGACGACCCTGTCTGCTTTAATCAGTTCCCCATCCACAACCACGCCCACTGCATGATCGCCTTCCATCGCAATTTTTTTGACGGTGGTGCTCGTGCGTATTTCCCCCTGCCGTTTGATAGTATCTTTCCATAACTGGAACAGGGGCTTCCACCCCCCACGCGGGTACATGACCGAGACCCCTTCCTTGAGAACCTTCTGCATGTTGGTCAGCATTTCCCCGGCAGAGGATTTCTCCAGGAAAGGGCATACCTGCATTGAAGCGGAAACCATGTGAAAATAGCGCCTGAGCCCTCCGGAAACCCCTTTTTCATCCAGCCACGCATCAACGGTTGTCCCCATACATGGGGAATGGTCGCCCCTTTTGGTTTTCAGTATTAAAGGCAACCCCTTTGTCAGCAGGTCTTTTTTGGAAATCAGCCGGGTCGATAAAAACTGTTTCGGGCTGGTGGGAAAGACTTTTGCCTTGCCGTCAATATCAAACACCCACGATGTTCCCAAGGCATTGTACTGCACCTCATGGCCCAGCATGCGGCACGTCCGGGAAATGGCGCTTTTGGGCCCAAAACGGATGAGGTGGACACCGTAATCCACGATAAAACCTTCTTTTTCCACCACGTTCGCCCTGCCTCCCACCCGGCTGCTTTTCTCCAGGACAAGCACCTTCTCCCCCTCGACACCTGATAGAAGGGCACCCAATTGCAGCCCGCTGCTCCCGCCACCGACGATAATCGTGTCATACATGATAGATTTCCTTTTCGGGAAATGGTTCAATAATTTGCGGAGATCCTGCTTCCGCAAAGAATCACCTTTGCAACCAGTTGGACGTTATTTGCGTTAGCTCCGCTCCAGGGTTGCCAAACAGAAAGACGGTACGAAGATGATCGAAAAGTACATGCTTTTATTGTAAGGTATGCTTTACGAGAAACGATAAAAGCAAAAATATCAAGAGATGTTAGACATTTCAAGCATAATCTAAGTTGGCATGCTGTACGAAATCAAACCGATGGCTTTAAAGGGGGATGGCCCCTATACAGGAAATGACGCTCTGATATGGATAATAATGTCAATCAGAAGGAGTTCATAAATGCACAAACCTGCTATTAGACTGGCCGGCCTTGTATTCTGGATCGGCATTTGCTATCTGGTCGCCTGGATCGGTTCCCTTGTATCGCCGGGCATGGCCCCCTCCGATTGGTATGATGCCCTGAATAAGCCGGCGTGGAATCCTCCGGGCTGGGTTTTCGGGCCGGTGTGGACCGCCCTTTACACCATGATGGGTGTTGCTGCCTGGATCGTTTGGGACAGATTCGGCATGAAGGCCACCCGGGCCGCGCTTGCCGCTTTTATTGTCCAGCTGGGGCTAAACGGTTTGTGGTCCTGGATTTTCTTCGGCATGCAGGAACCGGGGTGGGCGTTCTTTGAGATAATTATTCTATTGGCCGCCATTATCGTAACAACCATTTTATTTTTCAGGAAGAACGCCGTGGCCGGGTGGCTGATGGTGCCGTACATTCTATGGGTCGGCTATGCCTCGACGTTAAATGGGGCCATCTGGCTTATGAACTGATTTTATCTGACATGAAATCGGCCTGTATGGGCGCACTTGTACCGGTAATGTGCAGCGAAAGGGGCATATACCGGGGAAAGCCATGATAGCCGCATGGTGCAATTCCAATCTTGTATATAACCGAAAGGCATGCCCATACTTATTAAAAACAACCCATTTTTGAAGGAAATCAAAGACAATCGTTGATTGTCATCTATTTTAAGCTCTAAACGACCTGTTTTTATTGAAATGATTTCATCAGGCGGCTAATTATGAATATAAGCCAAACCTGCTGAGAGGCAGGGACGGAAAGCCGTGGGTCTTCCTGCCGCCATCTGTTTTTTAAGCATGATAAGATAGTAGAGTTGCCCAAAATAAAGCAAACTGAATGGCTTGCGGCTATGTATATTCTGAAAAATGCCACCTTGTTCAAGTCAAATAAATTACTCCGAAATAATCTGAAAGAAAATTAAGCTGAAAACCGGAACATAGGCTAACAAAAGCGTGTTAAAGGCTTCACATTGAAAAGATTGGTATTTAACCAGGGACAAATGAGGAGGAGGGCAAATGAAGCATTCACGTTTTTTCTTTGAGTCGATTCGTCTTTCTGCAATAGTTGCTGTTTTTCTTTTGGGAATGGTTTCAATTATCGCAACTGGCGGTAGTGAAAGCAGTAAACCAAAGGAAGAAGGGAGTCTGGATGATAAGCAATGGCTGCACCGACATGTTGAAGTGCCACCTGGCACGAAGTTGCTGAAGGTTGAAGCTATAGTAACAAGCGGTGCTTTAGACCTTGCTGTTTCCAGTGAACGTCCACCGGATGATGATATGCTGTATCTCCACTTATATGATTGCGATGATTTTGCCAGACCAGGCAAAAATGCTGTTTGCAACATTATATCACCAGAAGCCGGTTTTTGGTATATCGGGCTGTTAGCCGTGGGGAAAACTGATTTTGAATTAAATATAAACATTGAAGATGATTTTAAATATTGGCATGATTGTGGTTGGATACCAGACTATTCCAGCCTCCAAATAGTTGAGCTACCTTATGAATATTACCATGTCAACACAAGAGGAGAAAAGCAGGGGGTTGAAGTTTCTTTTTACAATATCGAACAAACTGAGGTTATGTATGCAGCTTGTTTCTTCGACGATAAATTAGATGGCTCAAGAGTGGGTTATTGGGAGAACGGAAAAAAGAAAACCGATGAATATTATGTAATGGGTGAACGGCATGGGAAGTTTACCTCGTGGCACGAAAACGGGAGAAAAAGTCGAGAAGTCTCCTATTGGTATGATAAGGCTCATGGCCTCTACATCTCCTGGGATGAAGATGGGAATAAACTACGGGAAGGTTACTATGATCTCGGCTACCAGGTTGGAA
>PWNQ01000164.1 GCA_003557725.1 Bacteroidales bacterium
CTTCATAAAAACAGGGATGAAAATAATACATTTTTTTAATACGGTCACCACGAAAATAAAATAATTTTAAAAAATATATTCAATCTTTTCCAAAATTGGGAGTAATCGCTTCAAAACAATGTTTTTCAGGGTCTTAATATTTTTGGATTGATTACTGGTGTTTAGTAGAGACGCACGGCGGGGCGGAATTGCCTACTGCCGGGGGTGGCTGCGGCAGCGGAAATGCTAAAACCGGTATCCCAGGCTGGCAGTGATCAGCAGGGATCGGTTCACATATTGTATATCTCCCAACCCTTGTTCCCGGGCAGTAACCGACAGCAGGCCGTGGGAAAAGGCAACCCGGAAGCCGGCCACAAACGGGTCATAGACCACCGTATGCAGCCCCGTTTGAAGGGATACCCCAAAGTCCATAGCCGTGAAGTTGCGGGACATATCCCGTTTGGCAAAACCTGTTGTTTCCCATTTCCATGGGGGAACGGTAATATCCGCATCAAAGTGCGGCTCCAGCGCGTATGCTTCTGCCAATAGCGAGGTATATATGCCTGCACCAAAATAATACCTCACCTTCCCTGTGGTTTGGAGGTTGATTAATAGCGGCAAGGTGAAATAATTGAGTACCATCCTGGTCTTCAGGGGGTCTCCGGTGGGCTTGCCTTCATTATTCATGCGGTAGTACTCCCGCTTATACCCTTTTTGTTCATACAGCAATCCAGTGGAAAGGAACCACCGGGAGGAGAATTGCTGATCAAAGGTGATCCCTCCTGAAAAGCTTGCTATAGCAAGTTCAGGATATTCAAAGTCCACTTTTTTCAACAAGGTCCTGGAAGCATTGACTCCGGCTTTTAGTCCGATCCGTGAAGAATTGGGCAGGCGGGTCAGTGAGATGCCATCAAGCAGGGTGTCAGACTGGGCAAAAACAAGCCCGGGAATCATTATAGATAGAAGTAATATGGCTTTTTTCATTGGTGATTTTCTTTTTTGGGTTTATGACGGATACCTGTCTTCTCAAGCGATTACGTACTCAAAGCTTAGTGCCTCCATAGGGGTCCGGGTATTGGTTCGGTCAGAATCGGTATTGAAAGCTGAGGCTGGTGAAAAGGGAGCGATGTAAAATTTTAGCGTGGGCTAAAGAGGAGATCAACCCATGAGTGAACCTTACCTGTAGATCAAGCATTGCACATTCATTCAGCGTCAATTTAACTCCTGTCTGGGCAGCAAGTCCAAGGTCAATTCTTTCATAAGCATCTGTTCTATCCCTCTGCAGTTTAAAATTCTCCCTTGGATAATGGGAGAGACTTTCCGAATTTTTACGAATGGTGGTGGAATACATTTTCAGCAAATATGCTCCATAACCACCTGCACCTGCATAACCCGATACATGCCGTCCCCCACTTTGAATATTTATCATCAAAGGTATAGAAAGATAGTTATAACACCGGTATGATGGAAATCGAGTACGATGCCCTTTAGATTCATGGTGCACTCCAGACGATAAAAACCAATGTGGAGAGAACTGGTACTGAAAACTCATTTCATAGGAAAAGCCTGGCAAGTAACTATCAGCAGGAACAAGTCCCTTTATAAGGGTTTTTGAAAAGCTAATCCCTGCGCCAAACCCAATAGCAGCTGGGCGATTAACCAGGGCCTTATTGTCCCTTTCTCCCTGCTCATCAGTATCTTGACCACTAAGCATTAGCGGAAGGAAAAGAATAACCACAAACCATATATTTTTCATTTTTTCATAATTTTTAATATCGGTCAAAGTACACATTAAAACAACCACAGGTACCCAAGGCTTATCATTAATGACCTGTGATATTGCCGCGTATTCCGGTAAAAATCTTTTTCCGGATTTAAGGCGGAAAGTAAGCCGTAAGAGTAGGCTCCCTGAAGTTCAATTTTAAAACAAGCTTCTACGGGTATTATTAATCCAGCCTGAGCGGCAAGGCCAAAGTCCATTTTTTCAAACACCTTTGTCTCTTCCACTATATGATAAGATTCAGAAGAATAGGGACTTACAGAGTGCATGCTTGACAAATAAGAAACATATACTCCGGCACCTGCGTAAGCAGAAATACGTCCACCGCTTTCCAGGTTAATCATTACTGGCAAGCTAAAGTAGTTGAATAAAAAGCTTCCATAATCATCGTTGTTACTGATAATATCTATTTCAATTCTGAAGCCTTTTCGTTGAAAAAGAACATCTGCCGAAAGAAACCAATGGGTGGAAAGCTGCTGCTGAATAGTAACACCACCGGAAATAGTCCATATGGGAAGACTTTCTTCCTTCATGCCGCGGCTCATATAATAATATGCCCTTGATAAGTCAAAATCCCTGAGCAAAGTTTTGGAATAATTGACTCCGGTTCGAACGCCCACGGCAGTGGATCCGTCAGCTCTTGAAACTAACAAGCCTTCATTTTGCGTATCCGCTTGTTGCGCAACAACCATTAATGGCAGGAATAGCACTATTACTAAATATTTATTCATCATAGCAAGTTGGTTTATTTTTTGTTGGGAAACTCTATACGCTGTTCGCCATATCCATTAGAACCCATTAACACAATATAGGTTTCCTGAGATGCAAGCTGGCCAGAAAAAAAATCTTCCCAATCAACAATATCTCTCCGGGTGACAAGGATTTTACTACCATCACTGGAAACAGAAAAAGAATAATACAATCGCGAATTACACGATGTCCTGAGCTTAGTCCTGGTACCGGTATGCAGGTGATATTGGTAAAATCCCAAGCCTGTGGTGAAGTAAAAGGAAGTTTCATGGGGATGCCACTGAATGTGGTAAATCTGGTTCAAGCCAAAGAAATCTTCATTAAATACAACCTGTCGTTCAAACGTGTTGTAATTAAACAACCCGATTCCTTGTGTACCACGCTCAACATGCGCCCCAAACATAGGGTATAATATTAAACCGGAACTACTCCAACTGGTTGCTCTCATTTCTTTACAAAAGTAGGTGTTAGGATCGGGCTGGCAAATACTATCCAATATATTACCATGGATGTCAATCACTTGATTATTTGTCTGCAAAGCTAACTCAGGATTATTTCTAATATCTGAAGTCCCAAAAG
>PWNQ01000106.1 GCA_003557725.1 Bacteroidales bacterium
ATGGGTTATAAGCATGCGGCAAGTAGCAGCGAAGGCAAATGTCCTGCAGGCGAACGGATACGGGGAAGTTCTTTTTTGATATGCATCCGACCCTTTTTGCAATAGGGACATAAGCCAATATGGAACCCAGTCAGTCGCTTGATACGCTCTGTGCTGGTTTCCTTTGACTTTTCAATCTCTTCAATGGTGGGTTTATCTTCCGGTACACTTAACCGGTTGCTCACAGGTTATTTCTTGATAAACCTTAAGGGTATAACCTTTCCGCCTTTGGTATGCAGGGTAAGAAAGAACATGCCTGGAGCCAGCGACCGTATGTCAACGGGCTGGTCATACGTTTCAAGAACCCTTGTGCCCACCTGATTATAGACGGTTATCAGGGAAATATCCTGTGTTGTTTCAATATTAAGGATATGGGATGCCGGATTGGGATAGATTTTTGTTTCCCTGTTAACCACATAACCTTTGGATGACACAGGTTTTGCTTCCAGCAGCCGGTCCCTCATCAACAGGGTCATATCATTTCTTGCCGTCACGTAATTATCACTTGTTCCACTAAACGCCACCAGGTTTAAAGCATAAATCAAGGTGTTATTGCCGTCAATAATATAACCGACCCGGCTTCTTAGCGACGGAGCAGAAGTGAGCCCCCCGCTTTTTTGATAATATGTGCGACCATCATAGGTTCCACTCCAGATACACGCTTCCAGCTTCGGGTAATCGGAGGGCTGAAGAGATGGAATGATCTGATAATGAATCATACGTACAAGCGTGGCGAAATCTGTCATCCGGTTGATATTATCCGTAGAATCTGTTCGGGATTCCAGCATATAACGACCAATGCGAACATCAGACAAATCAGGATGCATACTGTGAATGCGGGAAGTTGTCATTGCCGGTCCGCCAAGCAAAAAAATGGCAATATTGGCACAAGCATTATAGCTGGCATTACCCAAACTCCCAATACCCATCATGCCCGCAGCAAGCTGCTTGTAAGTAAACCCGGATAAAACACTGTCAATAACAGAACGCTGACTGGCACTGAACATATCCAAAGGGTCCTGAAAACCCGGCTCATAATTTAAAATGGAGTCCAAAACATCCGGAACCGTGTCCCAATCTGCCTTAAACTCCTGATAAAAAGTCGGCAAAATAAATAACTTTATGGCACTGGCCGTGGGCCACAAAGAATCAGCATTGACAGAATTAACCAAAGTGTCACTAACCGACTCGGCCCAAAAAGAAAATGAAGCATCAGGACAATGAACTTGACGAATGCTGTCAAGCTCATTATGAAGATTGGAAATGTTCTGCGCCCAAGATAAACCAGGATAACAGAATAAAAAGAAAAGCAAAATTAGCCGTAAAGGACTTTTGAAAAGGGTGCCGATTGATTTCATAGGTTTATAAATTTATGCGACAAAACTACACCATTTTTTTTATTAACGGACCACTATGAAGCTGAAAGTGGGGGTAATATATATTTTTTTCCTGTTTTAAGTATTTATAAACAGGCATAAAAAATGCACATCACTAATTGCTGTTTTATGTACATCGCTAGTTGCTAAAATGTGTACATCCTTAGTTACGAAAAAGTGTACATTGTTATTTACCGATTACAGCCGGTCTTCACCCCCGAAGATCGGCCAGGCTTTCAGCGGTTTTTTATTTAGTCTTCTGCAGGATTGTTGCTTTTAACCCTTAATATCTTGCTTATATAAGGATAGTTGGTAAGCAATAAGTAGCCGATTATCAGGTTAATAAGACTTGATGCCCATGCAATGTAGTTATCGGTTGTCCCCCAGGTTCTTCCCGTAAAATTGTGTGCCTCAGATTGAACACTGCTTTTAAACCAGTAAAAAGAGTGAGTGAGGAAGGAGGGGATATTTTTGATAATAATAATCCCCCCCATTACAATAACTGCCAGCATGATAATATTTTCAACATTAAAGTTTTGAAACTGGATTTGGTCGTTGTCAAAACCACGGTCCAGTTTGAACCATCCAATGACTTTATCTGGCAGGAATATGAGAAATAAAAGCAAAAGGAACAGCAGGAGAATAATCACGGCCACGGATATCAAGCTTGACCAATCTGCACCATAGAAAAGAAAGGCCCATCTGAAAGGACCAGAAAAAATCACTGTAATGAACGCGTAAAGCCCAAAAAGCTTAATAATCAACCGGAAAAAATCTTTTTTTGTCATAACTGTATGGTATTAATCATAAAATAAAATCCGGCAATAATGACCCATTGGGTTTTCAACGGAAGTGAAAAAAGGACCACCCAGAACCGGATAAATTATTTTGCCAGCGTCAAAAATACAATTTTGTTCTGTGAAAAAGCAATTAGAAAACAGATACCACTAATAAAAAAATGTAGAAGCTCATCAGAATAATAGGGTTTTGGTAAATAAAGAGAATTATTACTCCGTCAAAAAATCTGCCAAACCAATAACAAACACTTGAAGGATTTCTGTAAATTTGCCCACTTTATGAAAAAGGTAAATACCACATGAAGTTATTAATGATAGTTGGTGCAGGTAGTTTTATTGGCGGAGTGTTACGGTACATTGTTGCTCATAATCTGTTCTCCAAAGACTATGTGAGTTTTCCATTGGGCACACTGGCAGTGAATATTTTTGGTTGTTTTTTCATTGGGCTTTTATTTGGTTTGTCGGGCAAGCTCAGTATTTCGGAGGAATGGCGGTTATTTCTTGCCACAGGAATTCTTGGTGGTTTTACTACCTTTTCTGCCTTTTCTATTGAAGCAATGGGTCTGCTCCGTTTGGGCCACTACTGGACTGCATTTGCATACATCGCTGGAAGCGTGCTTCTTGGGATAGCAATGGCCATTGCAGGTGTTTTTATCACTAAAACCTTATAACCATTAATGAAAGCAGCCATTATTTACGCCACCAGCCATGGCACGGTATTGCGGTGCATACGTATCCATTCGGCCTTGAGCGTATTGACATTTCCATTTAATGGTTGTATGGGTTGCTAATAGGCATATAGAATTCAGAAAAGCCCTTCTCATAACAAATGAAACGCCCATGACAGGATTTTTGACACACAGGA
>PWNQ01000223.1 GCA_003557725.1 Bacteroidales bacterium
AGGATGATTATTTCCTTACCGGAAAGCTCCCGCGCGCGCCCCTCTAACTCCCCTAAAG
This sequence comes from Bacteroidales bacterium, assembly GCA_003557725.1. Classification (GTDB taxonomy): domain Bacteria; phylum Bacteroidota; class Bacteroidia; order Bacteroidales; family PWNQ01; genus PWNQ01. Next base: position 59 of record PWNQ01000223.1, read on the forward strand.
GGGAGGACCGGGCCAACCCGCGGCAGTTTGCGGTGAAGAAACGTTGGTGAGGCAACCAAGCGCGATGGCCCTCCCCTTTAGGGGCCGGGGGCGCGCGCCGGGAAATGATGCGAGGAGGCGAAGAAATAATCATGTCACCCCTTCGGGGCCTGTCCCGAGAATTCGGGATTCGCTGTGGTGTCGATAATACAATTATCGGAGATTAAGCAATATATAAAAATTTAAACACATGAAACGTTACCTGGATGATATTTTTCAGATGCCCGACAAAATGGGGGCTTTGCTCATGGGTTTTCTGGAACAGAATAAGGGAGAACTGTCGGAAAGAGCCAGGGAAAAGGAGTTTGTGATGCTCACAACAGAAGAGATAAAGGATATTGAAAACCGGTATAAAAATCTTTTTTCAAAAGGCTGAACCAAATCAAAAAAACCTTTGCCCACTTTGCGCCTTCGGGGTGAAAAAGCTCCCTGGTGTTTTCGATAACCGGGACCTATAATGTGTACAATGACCGAATGATGAAAATAGGATCCAGTATTTCATGGCAGAAACCCCACGGCCGTACTTTTTCCCTCCTGCGGCCGTGCATCTCTGCGGCAAGAAAAATTACTGAAAAAATCATCCGCTTTCCCCAGATAATCATGAAATTTACCGCCTTAAAATGTAACCAAAAAAGGCATGGCATCTTCATACGGAAAAACATGGTGGGGTCAACAGTGGCTCAACGCATTAAAAAATATTGATTACAGTAATCGTTTGCCGCGTGGAGCATCCTATGCCCGCAAGGGAGCTGTAAAAGAGATCAGCATAAACGGCAATCACATCAGGGCTAAAGTGGCGGGCAGCAGGGCCAGGCCCTATACGATCGATATTATCATTCCTCCGTTTTTTAATCCTGAACTAAGGAATTTCCTGGACGATATTCAGCAGCGCCCGGTAATAATATCAAAATTGCTCAATCGCGAGCTTGACCCTTCGGTATTGGAACTGGCAGGCAACCATGGGCTAAAGGTTTTTCCCGCGCAGTGGAGCGATGTGAAGATGCAGTGTTCCTGCCCCGATTGGGCTGTCCCCTGTAAACATCTGGCTTCAGTGATATATAAGGTAAGTTCAGAAATAGACAACAACCCCTTTCTGGTGTTTGACCTTCACAATGTGGATTTGCCCGGCGAAATGACCAAAGCCGGTATGATCATCAACCACCAGGCATCGGAAGTACCTGCATTAAAAGATCTTTTATTTGGTAGTGCCAGAGCTGTGCAGGCTATTGACAAAGAAGCGGCATACCAAAAGTTGGATTTTTCACACCTGGAGCCCCTTTACGAGCCGCTTACAGCACTGCTTGCCCCGGATCCTGCTTTTAATGTCACATCAAAAACCGATTTTCGAAATCAATACCTGAACACATTAAAGCGTGTGGCAAAAACCACAGAACGAGTCGCATCCGGAAAAATGCCTTTCCCTGATCTTATTGATACAAGCCCGTCAGATGAAGACAATATCACGCCTCATACCACAAACCGGATTCATATTGATGAAATGATGGAAATCAGCGTGATTTCCGGTGACAGAACCGTTACCCTGAGCAGTTTCATGCAACAACTTTCAGAAATACCCGGTTCGCGCACTCCCGACCATCAGCCCTCCACTGCCGCCCTGCACACGGCTTTTCACCTTGCCTTGCAGCTAACGGCCAATGGCGCCATTGTGCCACAAATTGTATCATTACCGGGCAAAAAATATGCTGTCCGATGGCTGCCCGCCTTATTGAGCAAAAAAGTAAAAAAGCTTTGCGTAGAACTGGATAATATGCTGCCAACGGATATATTCAGCGGAATATACAGGAAAAAAAGTAAACCGGTAAAAAAAGACAGGGCAATAAGCCTCTTATCGCTGTTGATCAGCGAGATGGTACACCACGTCAGCAAAGATATTAAAAACGACCTGTTTCTGTCACTCTTTTTTAAGAACACTCGTTACCCATTTAAGGAGCCAGGGGAAGAGGCCCTGGCTGGTGGCATTATGTCGTGGCTGCAAAAGTTTTATCTTTCGCAGGGCAACGTCAGACCGGTACTGGCAGTGGAAGAGACGTCAAATGAACAATTCAGGGTGAACATCAATGTAGAGCTGCCGGGAGCACCACTGAAACACACAGTATCGCTAAAGAAAGTCCTTGCCAATAAAAATTTTGAACACCGGCGTTACGAGGTATTACAGTCGCTGGCTTTGCTGAGCGGATTCATCACGGGTCTTGACGATTACATCAACTCTACCGGAGAAAAGGAAATAATAATGGACAGTGGCAGCTTTGCGCCCTTTTTAATGGAGATGGTACCGGCCATTCAACTGTTAGACATTCCGGTAATGCTGCCAAAATCCTTGCAACATATTTTAAAGCCCAAGCCAGGCGTGAAGATCAAAAGCAAAGGAAAAGGTTCGGGCCTATTGCGTCTGGATAAACTGCTGGATTTCGACTGGCAGATTGCTGTGGGGGATACGCTGATGAGCGAAGCTGAATTCCGGAACCTGCTGCAGCAGTCTGAAGGTCTTATTCGTTTTAAGACCAACTATATTTATGTTCAAAAGGATGAGTTGGAAAAACTTTTCAAACATTTTACGTCAACTAAAAAACTTTCTGCCTTTCAGATAATGCGAGCAGCCTTATCGGGGGAATATAAAGGTGCCCCGGTAGCCCTTTCCAGCGAGGTTAAGCAACTTATAAATAAACTAACCCGGATCAAAGAAACCCCTTTACCACAAGGCCTCAACGCACAGATGCGACCCTATCAGCATCGTGGTTATTCCTGGATTTACCGTAATGCACAGATTGGCTTCGGCTCCATGCTGGCAGATGATATGGGGCTGGGTAAAACCCTGCAGGTTATCTGTTCACTTCTTAAGTTTAAAGAAGAGGGGTGCCTGGAAAAAGAAAAAGCTATTGTGGTAGCTCCCACCGGTCTGCTTACCAACTGGATGGCCGAAATACAAAGGTTCACACCAACACTAAAAGCCTGTATTTACCATGGGTCCAACCGCGATCTTAAAAAAACAACCGATTACGAGGTTATCATCACATCGTACGGAATATTGCGTAGTGATGCCGGTTTACTGAAAAAAGAACCATGGCATGTGATGGTAATTGACGAGGCGCAAAACATTAAAAATATCAGCACCGCACAAACCAAAGCCGTAAAATCCATAAAAGCAGAGTATTTCATAGCCATGAGCGGCACCCCGGTGGAAAACCGGATGAGCGAACTGTGGAGTATCATGGATTACACCAACAGGGGATTCCTGGGAAGCGCCAAAGATTTTTCGGAGACCTACGGGAACCCCATTGAGCAAAGAAACGATACTACTGTGGCCCAAAAGCTAAAAAAAGTCACTGGCCCCTTTCTTATGCGTCGCTTAAAAACCGATAAAAGTATCATATCCGACTTGCCTGATAAAGTAGAGATTGACAGTTTTGCCTCCCTGTCTAAAGCACAGGCAGGGCTGTATGAAAAAACCCTGGAAAAAGCGCTCAATGAGATTGAGCACATCAAAACTACCGACAAACAGTCACTCTTTGTAAGACAAGGCCTTGTACTTCAAATGATACTGGCTCTAAAGCAAATATGCAACCATCCGGCACAATTCCTGAAGGATGGTAACACCGACCCGGCACTGAGTGGGAAAGCAGCCTTGCTGTTCGATAAGATAGACAGCATCGTGGAAAGCAATGAAAAAGTACTGCTTTTCACACAGTTTACTGAAATGGCGGCGCTGCTCAAAGGGTATATCGAAGAGCGCTACGGTTACAAGCCGCTGTATTACCATGGGGGCTGCAGCCTCAAACAACGGAAGGAAATGGTAGAACGGTTCCAGACAAACCCCGCAGACAAGATTTTTCTGCTGTCGCTGAAAGCTGCAGGAACCGGACTAAACCTGACTGCCGCCAGCCATGTTATACACTACGACCTCTGGTGGAACCCTGCCGTGGAGACACAAGCTACCGACCGGGCCTATCGTATCGGGCAGAAAAACAACGTCATGGCCCACCGCTTTATCACCAAAAACACTTTTGAAGAACGCATCAACCAAATGATCCAACAGAAAAAAGCACTGGCTGAAATGACAGTCTCTACCGGTGAAAACTGGATTGGCAACCTGTCAAACAAAGAGCTGCACAATATCTTTACTTTAGAATAAAAATGCTGATCCATCGTAGCGCTTTGGAAAGAGAGGCCTGCATGAATTGACTCAGGAAACCATGAATCCGGCAAAAAATCACGAACCTTATCCCCCATAAACTGTTTACTTCTTTAACCCTATAGTAATTTTTTGATTTTGCACATCATAATTAACAACCCAGGTCCGCCAGCCGGATTTATAAAACACCGATAATATGAGACATGCAGTATTAATCTCCCTTGCTTTGTTGTTTATAACCGCATCAAGCTGTGATACAGTCGATGAGTGGTTCACCTTTGAGATAAACCATTCCACCGAGATCAAGGTTGAAAGCAATGTGATCCCGTTTGATCCGCCGGCCAACATGCCCACCCCGGACATCACCACCAATGCTGAGCAATCTTTTGAAAACAACAATACCCGGAAACACCTTATCAAGGATATCAAGCTAAAAAGCCTTAAGGTCTCTGTGCAGGAGCCCCCAGACAAAACGCTTAGCTTTTTAAAAGAAATTTATGTCTACATCTCCACCGACACCTACGAGGAGCTCCTGATAGCAGAAAGCACGGATATCCCTAAAGATGCCAAGTCGATATCCCTAAAAACCACCGATAAAAGCCTGGACAAGTATGTAAAATCTGAAAAATACAACCTGCGCACCCAGATAGTAACCCGGGAAGTGATCACCAGTGATGTCACCCTGGATGTTGACCTCACCTTTCTGGTCACTGCCGATCCCTTTTAAGAATACCCCTACCATGAAAGAAACAACAGAGGCGGTCATTGGTGAAAAGCTGGAAAGGCAGAGGGTCTTTTTTGCATCACATCAGACAAAGAGTGTGGATTACAGGCTGAAACAGCTTGGCAGGCTTAGAAAAGCCGTGGTGCAGTATCAGGAAAAGATTGAAAATGCGTTGCAGGCTGATCTGCGAAAGTCACCTGAAGAGGCCTTTTTAACCGAGATCAGCGTTGTTACCGGCGAGATAGACCATCATATTAAAAATTTAAAAAGGTGGACCAGGCCCCGGAAAGTATCTACCCCTTTGCACTTGCTGCCCTCCTCCGGCAGGGTTATTTATGAACCCTTAGGGGTGGCTTTGATCGTGGCCCCCTGGAACTATCCTTTTCAATTGCTTTTTAACCCTTTGGCAGGCGCCATTTCCGCCGGCTGCTGCACCATCTTAAAGCCTTCTCCGGATACGCCCACAGTAGCTGCAGTTATGGAAGAACTGGTGACTGAGCATTTTCCCTCAGACTACATTACCGTTATCCAGGGGGGAAAAGAAACCAATACCTTGCTGCTGAAGCATGGTTTTGACATGATCTTTTTCACCGGCAGTCCCCGTGTGGGGAAAGTGTTTATGAAGGCTGCTGCAGAACACCTGACGCCGGTGATCCTGGAGCTGGGGGGCAAAAGCCCGTGTATTGTCGATGAGCGGGCAAACCTGGATATTGCCGCCAGGCGCATTGCCTGGGGAAAGCTGATCAACGCCGGGCAAACATGCATTGCTCCCGACTACTTGCTTGTACATGCGTCCGTTAAAGATGAACTGCTGGACAAAATAACCCAAAGCATTCAATCCATGTATGGTGAAGATATGCGGAAAAGCCGGTTTTATCCGCGTATCGTAAATGAAAAGGCCATGGAACGCCTAAGCCGGCTGATACCCCGGGAAAATATCCATACCGGCGGAGAAGCGGATATAAAAGAACGCTATATGGCACCCACCATACTGGATAAGGTGCATCCGGATGATCCGGTGATGCAGGAAGAGATCTTTGGGCCCATCCTTCCGGTGATGACCTTTGAACATATAGACCAGGCCACAGACTACATCAACCAACAGGAGAAACCATTGGCGCTGTATTATTTCGGAAAAAAGAAAGAGGCCAAAGCGGTTTTAGCCAAAACCACATCGGGTGGTGGCTGCATCAACGACACCCTGATGCATGTCACCAACCATAACCTGCCCTTCGGCGGTGTGGGCAACAGCGGAACGGGCAGATACCACGGACGGGACAGCTTCCTGGCATTCAGCAATAGACGAGCAATAGTATCCACACCAACCTGGATGGACCTGCCCGTAAAATATGTGCCGTTCAGACACTTTAAGTTGATAAAAAGATTCCTAAAATAGCCCCTGTTGTCGCTCAAAATACAGTTCGGGCATAATCACCCTCACCTCTTTATCATCACCTTCTTTTTTCCAGTAAACCATATTATTTACTTTCGCTGCTTTCAATACGTAATGATTGTCTTTCATTTTCCCGATCCGGTCCAGGAATTGTCTGGAAAACTTCACCACCTTCTGCTTCCTTGCTTTAAGGCATTCATCATCAGCCACCATCAGCGTGTCTCCACTAACCAGTTCATCAATCAAGTGCTGACGGCTCATAAAAAAATCCAGCCAAACATCTTTTAGTGTTAACTGCACAGCCAACTCTGGCGGAGGGGAATAATTTTCATTATCTGTTCTCCGCTCCATATTCTCTGCTGCAATATGGTCCAGCATCCCGGAGTTTACATGTATGTTAAGGTTTTGCTTTGCCCGGGTCACAGCAACATATAGTAACCGCTTCTTCTCTTCTGTGTAAAGCTTATAGTTATCCAGCAAAATAAAGACATTATCAAACTCTTTTCCTTTGGCTTTGTGGATGGTGGATACCAGGATGGTCTCCCCCTGGTCCGAATAAAAGTCCTCCATTTTGGATTCGCGGATAAATATTTCCAGGTCCGTCTTGTATTTCCTTTTCGTGGCTGTGCCTTCAAAGGCTTTGATCATATTCAGGCACACTTCCAGTTTGGAGCTGTGGTAAAATTTCTCTTTCAGTTTACGTTTAGCCTCATTCCAGGCCTTCCCGCTGATAATTTTCTCCCCTGGTTCCAGTCCCAAACAGTTAACAAAAAACCTCACTTCCAAGAGATTATACAAACTAAACCCTTCATTGGTCTGAACCATTTTTGCCGGCATATTCCTTTTCAGCAACAACCCGGTTATCTGCAAAGCTTCTTCATTGGTTTGAGTGAGCACAGCAGTAGTTCCGGAAAGGTCTGTTTGCATTATATCATTAAAAAGGGGTGTAATAAGTGTTCCTCCCTGGTATCTAACCAGCTTTATTCTGCCGTTTTCCGTCTGTTTCGGTTGGATTGGCAGGTCTTTCAGCCGGCTTTCTATTCTTTGGGCAAACTGATTGGCAAATTCCACAAGGTTGCTTTTGCTTCTGTAGTTTTCCAGGAGTTCGTACTTCACCGCTTTATCCCGTTCAACAAACAGTTTTAAATACCTTGAGCTGGAGCCCCTGAACTCATATATATTCTGGTCATCGTCACCCACGGCAATCACTCTCATTTTATGGTTCTTTTCGCGCAAGGCACTGATCAGGTTAAACTCGTCATTATCCATATCCTGTGCTTCATCGAAAACCAGGACAGTTTTTGTTATCCGGCTCCTTTCCACATCATTATTTCTAATTTTCTCCACGGTATTTTTCACAATTTCTCCTGACTGTTCCAGGCATCCCATTTTCCCCGACAGGTCAAAGCAATAGGAATGGAAAGTTTTGATTTCAATATAGTTAGCTGCATTACCTATAAGTTTATGCAGGCGTTGTTTAAACTCTGTGGCTGCGGCCCTTGAAAAGGTGATCATAAGGAGCTGTTCATGCTTTACATCTTCCATGAGGAGCAGGGAGGCCAGTTTATGGACCAGCACTCTGGTTTTTCCGCTTCCGGGCCCGGCAGCCACCACAATCATTTTGCTTTTATTATCCTTAATTATTTTCATCTGCTCGGCAGACAGCCCCTCAAACAGTTGCCTGAACTTGGCCGGGGATATCCTTTTTTTCAGCTCATCAGCCCGGCTGCCCGGAAAATACTTACTAAGAAAAGAACTGAAATTGAGATGAAAGTAATCATCCACAAACTGCAAAGCCCCGGTGTAGTCGCTAACCATCTTTTTTGCATACTCGCCTGCAATATGGATTTGCTGCACCTTATTCTCATAAAACCGGTCCAGCTTTTGATAGTCATTAACGGTATACTGCTTACGGTTATCCTGCACTAACCGATCGAGAGTCAAGCGGTTATATGTTACCATAAACCCGCCTTCAATCTTTATGGCTTCTATTCTGGAAAGGTAAAACAATGCATCTTCCACATCTTCAAGGGAGGCCCCTGTCCCGTATTGCAGACGTGAATTATTATAATGATCCCTTAGCTCCAGGACAGAGAACTCAACCAGCACCTGCTTCTTTTTCGGGTTCTGCTCCACCCTCTGGTTATCCGCCACCTTTTCCCGGCCGGCCTTATTGTGGAGAAAGTCTGTAATACAGGTAGACACATCATGCTTTTTCTCTATTCTTCTCTTAAGCTTTTCCTTGTCATGAAGGCACTTTATGACCAGATTATCTTTTGAGTACTCTGTTCTCTTTCTGTAAATCCAGTTTTTAATGGCCCAGAAGTTGATGATGGTTTTTACTTTTCCCGATGTAATATTACTGCATCCTTTTTCTTCCAGTATTTGGTTCAGGGTTTTAACATGGAACAGGGTTTCCTCTTCACTAAAGGTATCCAGCAGTTCCTTTTCTATTTTTCCAAACTCCTTCACCACACTAAGCGATGGGTTTTTTCCTTTTTTCCCTTTTATAACAAAGGCAGTTAAATCTTTGGTATCGGCCAGGATATTTATTTCACGGAGCAGGTTTACTATGCGTATCACTTGTTCTTTAGGGATTCCAAGGTGGTCGCTAATATAGTCTACCCTGGATTCTGCTGTTTCATCCTCATGTTGTTTTCGGCTTTTAACAGAAACCAGTTTTTTTATTATTCGGATGGCCTGTTCTTTTTGTTTTTCATTAAACACCTGGGAGCATGATATTATATCAATGGCTTCCTGTGCATTTTTTGCAAGGATGCTATTGGCAAACACCCTTGGCATATTTTGGCCTCGTTTTAGGTAGCCTGCATCTTCCAGTGCTGCAATGGCAGTTGTTACGCGGGTTTCTATTTCTTCCACGTTATCGTCCCATCCTGCTTTCCGGGCGATCTCCAGGGCAGAGTTGGAGGCTCTTGACCGGAACCTGGTAATCTCTTTTATGGCTCGCCAGACTTGCTGTATTTCATTGACAGAAAGCCTGGTTTGATTTAGCAGCACAAAGTGCTTGCTCAGGTCCTCTTCATTATACAGCACATAGCACTCGGCTGTAATATTCTCATCCCGTCCGGCCCTTCCTGCCTCTTGCACATAATTCTCCAGGGAATCGGAAATATCGTAATGGATAACCATCCCCACGTCCTTTTTATCAACCCCCATTCCGAAAGCCGAAGTGGCAACAATAACGGGAACATCCCCGTCGATAAAGGCATTTTGATTGCCCTCCTTTTCTTTCACATCCATTTTTCCATGAAAGGGCCTTGCATTGATGCCGTCCTGGATCAATCTAGCTGCCAGCTCATTGGCCTTCCTTGTCCTGGAAACATATACAATAGCCGGGCACTGCTTTTCTTCCACCAGGTTCCTTACGGCCTGATACTTCTCCTGCTCTCCTTCTTTTTCAAAAACCTTATAGCGAAGGTTCTTCCGGGTGGTTTTTGCGGTAAACAGCTCCAGTTCCAGGTTAAGTTTTTCTTTGAAGTATGCACATATATCCTGAACAACCTGTTGCTTTGCCGTTGCTGTAAAGCATGAAACGGGGACGGCCTCCTCAAGCTGTTTCTTTTCCTGTACGGTCTTAATAAAATCGCCAATATACAGGTAGTCCACCCGGAAATCCTGCCCCCAGGAGGAGAAGCAATGTGCCTCATCGATCACAAAACGTGTGATCTTTCGTCCGGTTATTCTTCGCTCGATGGATGGTGAGCGCAACGATTCGGGTGAGATATAAAGGATGGAAGCGGAACCGTCTTCAACGCGTTCAAATGATTTGGCCCTTTCAACGGGGTCAAGTAGTCCGTTGATGGTCACTGCATCAGTAATGCCAAGCTTTTCCAGGTTGTCTACCTGGTCTTTCATCAGCGACTGGAGCGGGGAGATAATTACCGTTAGCCCTTTGGCATTTTCTCCGCTCATGAGGGCCGGGACCTGAAAGGTAATGGATTTTCCTCCCCCCGTGGGAAACACCGTCAATATGGACTTGCCGTCCACCGCAGCTCTCATGGCATTTTCCTGAAGAGGCTTGCCATCAAAGGTTTTAAATGAGTCAAACCCAAAAAATCGCTTCAGCCCTTTATGTATATCCAGGGCATTATCACAATATACACATCCCCATAGACAGGGCTTGTTGCGCAATTGAAACATAATCTGCTCCACCTGCGGGTAGTTTCTTATAACCCAGGGAGGGGTAATGGAATGGCGATGTCCGGCATGAATTAGTGCAAGACAATAGGCCAGTGCTACCGGATGGCTGGAAATGATCCGCGACAAATGGGCATGTTGGCAAATGTGGTCTTTAAATTTTTTCCGGATAGCCTTTCCCGGGTTGATAACGGAAGCTGAATACTCCATAAAGCGAAAAAAGGCAGCAAATTCTTTCTGATCATGCAACAGCATGTAGAAAAGCCCTTTAATCTCCGGGTCTGCCTTCACAAATGCTTCCACTTCATCCTCAAACAACTCCTTAGCTTTAAGGGCATCATTAAAAGGGTTATTCAGCGCTTCCGTCTGAAGCTTATCATCTTTAAGCAAAGCGTGATAAGGTTTTTGTGGAAAAAGCAATGGAGAAAGGTAAAGCGTATCCATAACCCGGGTGCCATCTATTCCGGCTTTAGCCATCTCTTTACCTATATATTTGAGGTCATGCTCAATGATATTATGGCCGCAAATAAAGCTTGCCCCTTTGACAAAAGGGACAAACTCCGGCACAGAAGCACTATGAAACCTGCTTCCGTCGCTTTTTATGCATCCAATATCACGGACTTTCCCGTTCCCCGGGTCAACCTCCGTGTCCACATATGCAATGGACTTCATAAGTACAGATTTTTACAAACAGGCATTTCAAACCTTTTCGTTGACCGGCGGTAATACAGAGGCAGGGAATCAAATTATAATCGACTTCCGCTTGCCTGGCTTCCAGCCTGAAAGATATTATCCTGTTTCTCTATACACTTGTAATTGGACAAAAATACAAACACTATTGGATACTGGAGCATTTATTATGAAAACACTATTGGATACTAGCTATTTGCCCGGCGCGGGCCGGGGAAAAAACTATAATAATACCACCCCTTCGGAATTAACCGTGTTAAAAAACATAACAAGCGGAGGGGTTGTACTGGATTTGCTTCACTCCCGGTAAACAGCTATACAACGAAAGCCCAAATCATTGGCTGGTTGATCATAGGAAATTACTGAGTCCAATCTAAAAAGGTTTCTTTTGATTTTCAGCGGATGTGAAAAATGTGTGTTTTTAGACCGGACTCATTACTGAAATACAAAAATCTTTTGACAAAACCATGTTGGAAAAAGTGGGAAAGGGTTACCTTTGTGCATTGTTGCATTTAAACCCATACCAATGAAACGATCATGACAGGATTTTAACAAACAGGGGGATGATTATTCCTCTACGGAAAACTCCCGCGCGCGGCCCTCTAACTCCCCTAAAGGGGAGGACCGGGCCAACCCGCGGCAGTTTGCGGTGAAGAAACGTTGGTGAGGCAGCCATGCGCGATGGCCCTCCCCTTTAGGGGCCGGGGGCGCGCGCCGGGAAATGATGCGAGGAGGCGAAGAAATAATCATGTCACCCCTTCGGGACCTGTCCCGAGAATTCGGGATTCGCTGTGGTGTCGATAATACAACTATC
>PWNQ01000140.1 GCA_003557725.1 Bacteroidales bacterium
CCCGCGTTGATGTTCTTGTAGACGGTGGAGCGGGCCAGGCCCGTCTTGGCCATGACATCTTTGAGTCTGAGAATTCGCATGATTTGATCTCCTGAGTGGTTACGCTCAGAGGATCAACAGGGCCTGTATGAAATGATGCACGCCGGTAGATTCCAGGGGGCGACTTGGTACTTGTGCGGAATTAATTATGGGCGTGTCCGGTTGGTGTCATTTTCCCAGTAAAGGCTGCTCGGGTTTAGGTCTTTTCGGGGGCTTGGGTAGCTGGGGGGTTCGCAGTGGCGGGGTAGCCAGCCCGGCTCTTGTTAGTGTTTGCTCATCCAGCTCGTACTGATCTTCGGGCCGGCAAAAATTATTAGTGGGGGATGTAGAAGCAGGGTCTGTATGCTGTTAAATGGCCGATGGCAAAGTCCTGGAAGGTCGGTTTAATACCGTGTTACTAAGGCAGAGCATATAATGGTCAAAATCCCATTATAATAGCATCTATAATAAAAAAAGACTCTACTACAAAGACGACAGTAAGGTCTACTTGAAACACAACTAGACTCACGTCATGGAAGTTATGATAGGCTCTATGGGAAATGTGTTTGACAGGAGGGCCGCATGCTTCACCATAGAAATAAAAGGAAAGAGAAATTCTGGGGTTTAGGTGAATTAAATAAACGCCAAATAAACAAATGCGCATTATATATAAGGAATAATTTCCTTCTTTCGCATCAAATAAAAAATCATACAAATGATAATCATTATTTTTTAAAAGAATATATGTATGGAATACAAGGAATCGATAATTACAATGAATGTTTAGAAAGAATAAGAAGACAGACGGATATGAGCAAATGCCTTCAAATAAGTGATCTGAACCCTATAAAAAATAATGATCATAGACAATTGTTACTTCTTTATGCCCTTGTTGAGCACTTTCTCCATGGTGAATTAGGTAGCATTAATATGGATAAGGGTTTTAGGAATTATCTAATTTCATGGATGCCTACTAACGATTCATTAAGGGATCATTTTATCGCATCATTAGATGCTTCATTTCATGATATTAGTGTAAAAAAGGATATAGTTAGAAAACTGATTTATTGGGAAAATAATATAAAGTTACCAAAAGGTAAAACAAAATGGTTGAGTTATGATAAATATCAAGTTGATTGGGCATGGGAATTAATTATTAAAAATCATAATAAGCCCTATTATCATAGTCAAATATTGAGAGAGCCAATATCAACGCAAGATAAGCGCGCTTCAATATTGGCAAAAATAGATATTATTGCGATGGAAAACACATCAGAGCAAATCGTGACTTTGAATAAATTACGTAATGACTGGTATCAGCAAAAAAGCAGAATGTCTCCAAACTCCAAAAGACAAATGTCATTTACATTGAGGCGAGAGTCTGTGGACAAAATAAATAAACTATCAGATGAATGGCAATGTCAAAAAAACGAAGTTATAGAAAAACTTTTATCGCATATACCTGATGCACCACAAGATGTTAAGAAGTCCGACATTGTGTAAGCCTGTGTTATCCGCGCCTTAATGCGATCTTAATTTATCCAGGTAATCAGCCCAGGCCTGCATCATTTCCCTGCGGTCATCAAGGAACTCGGTTCTGTTGTAAGCGCGCCCATGAACGTCTGGGACCCGGTGGCCGAGTTGCATTTCGATCAGGTAGACAGGATATTTGAGCTCCTCCTGCAGCAGCGTTCTTGCTGTGGCCCTGAAGCCATGTGCCGTCATTTTTCCTCTGTACCCCATGCGATCCAGGGCTGCTTTGACGGCCTGATTGCTCATCGGCTGCTTGGGATCTCTGGTATTGGGAAACACGTAGGGGCTGCGGTGTTTTGTTATTGGCTCAATCTCCCTCAGAATTTCCACGACCTGGCTTGCGAGAGGCACCACCAAAGGCTCGCCGTTTTTTGTTTTGGGGATATCCCATCGCTGTTTTATCAGGTCGATATCCTCCCAGCGCATTTGCCGCGTATCTCCCGACCGGGTAAATACCATGGCGGACATTTTAAGCGCCCAGACTGTCGCCACATGCCCCTGGTATGCGTAGATCTCCTTCATCAGCAAGGCAACCTCATCCGGTCGCACCAGGGCCGGCTGATGCCTGACTTTGCTTTTGGGCAAATACCCGGCCAGATCCCTGGTGATGTCGAACTCCGCACGTGATGTGACAACCGCGTAACGAAACACCTGGCTTATGAGTGTTTTTACCCTTTGAGCGGTTTCAATATGGCCGCGTTTGCTGATGCTGTTAAGCGCCTCCAGGACGTCAGTGGGCTTCAGGGATTCAATAGGGCGGCTGCCAAACCGAGGGAAGGTGTTTAGCTCAAGGCGCCGCCAGTTCCTGATGGCATGGCCTTCGGTGACTTCCTTCAGATGTTTTTGTTCGTACCACTCCTTGCAGAGCTCGCGGAATGTGTTGCTGTGCTCTTTAATCAGCTCCCGGGCTTTGGCCTGTTTCTCAGCGCTGGGGTCAATGCCTTGCTTTAGCAGGGCTTTGGCTTCATCCCTGGCGTTGCGTGCTTCGGCAAGGGAGACGTCCGGGTAGGTGCCCAGCGACAGGGTTTTCTCTCTGCCCGCAACGCGGTAACGCAACCACCAGTATTTTGAGTCGCCTTTGACGCAGAGTGTGAGGCCGCCACCATCTGCAATTTTCCTGGCCACGTCACCGGTGCTCTGTGCGTTCTTGACCTGCTGGGCGGTGAGTTTGTTGAGTTGGCGGGCCATTGCGGACCTTTTGTGGGTAACGAGCATGTGTCAGGGTCAGGAACCGGTTCTGTTACCCACAATATTACCCACAAATGAACGTCGATGCCAGTAGACCCCGATGGATCTGTGTGGCATAAAAAAGCCCCGTAAAACGGGGCTTTAGGGTGTCTCAGGTAAATCTCTTTGGACCTCCTGAGACCGCTTGCTGGTGGAGGCGGCGGGAATCGAACCCGCGTCCGCGGCACCTACGCCCTCGGATCTACATGCTTAGCCCATCTTTAAGTCTCACCGCCGGCCACCCGATGGGCATGGGTAAAACCGACGGCC
>PWNQ01000133.1 GCA_003557725.1 Bacteroidales bacterium
AAGCTGTGCCTGTACAAGGAAGACTTTGAGAAATTCACAGAAGCTCTCACACAGGCAATTGACTTTATCAAGCAGCATCAGGAGGTTGAGGAGTACCGCAGCGAGGGAAAACCCACTAACCCAGCCACAGGAACCAACCCGGAAGCACGGTTTTCTCAGGTGGACTTCGATGACCTGGAAGAGGGAAAAAAGGATGACCCGGAAGCAGAAAAGACAGAAGAAGGAGGAGCGGAAGAAGATAAGGAGCAGTCTTAGGGCTCTTTTTATCAACAGGTTATCCAAAACAGGCGCATAATATTGGGACAGGTACCCCTTGCTCCCGGATTATTTCTTTAGATTTGCACCCGGAAAACAACGGTGCTTTTCAGCCGGGGGTTTTTATGCCCATCCTCTGTGTTCACCGCCATTGTTATCCGTTGTCTCCCTGCAATACAGGGGAAAGGTGTTAACCAAAACCTGAAAATATGAAGATCACTAATTACGGACATTCTTGTTTTTCAGTAGAAGTAAAGGGAAAAAAGCTGTTGTTCGATCCCTTTATCAGCTCCAATCCATTGGCTAAAGAGATTGATGCAGAAAGCATTGAAGCAGATTACATTTTGATCAGCCACGGTCATGAGGACCATATTGGGGATGCCGTAGCCATTGCGGAGCAAACCAAGGCCATGGTAATCACCAACTATGAGATAGTCAATTGGTTAAATGCCCAGGGGGTAAAGAACACTCATCCCATGAACATTGGGGGTTCCCTGGGTTTGGATTTTGGCCGGGTCAGCTTTGTACAGGCGTCTCACTCCAGCAGTTTTTCCGACGGGAGCTATGCCGGCGAAGCGGGCGGCTTTATCATTGAAAGCCAAGAGGGCAGTTTTTATTTCGCTGGCGACACCGGTCTCACCACGGATATGAAGCTGATCACCGAGTTTAAAGACCTGTTATTTTCCTTTTTACCCATCGGAGGGAACTATACCATGGACACCCAATCGGCCATTATGGCCTCCGATTTTATCAAGTGCCGCACCATTATCGGGATGCACTATGATACCTTTGAGCATATACAAATCGATCAAAAAGATGCCGTTGAGCAGTTCTCCGCCGTACAAAAGGAGCTGGTCCTTATAGATATCGGCAAAACCATTAACTTATAGCCACCGTAATTTTATGGGAAAAGTAATCGCCATAGCAAATCAAAAAGGGGGGGTTGGAAAAACCACCACTGCCATAAACCTTAGCGCCGGCCTGGCGGTACTGGATAAAAAGACCCTGCTTATCGATGCAGACCCTCAGGCCAATGCCACTTCCGGTGTAGGGCTGGACCCTAAGAACATTAAGACCTCCATCTACGAGTGTATGATCGATGATCAAAACCCGGCAGATATTATCCTGGAAACGGAAACGCCCAACCTTCATCTGCTGCCGGCCCATATCGACCTGGTAGGTGCCGAGCTGGAGATGATCAACCTGCCCAACCGTGAGAAGGTGATGCGCCGCATCACCGGCAAGCTGCAGAATGAGTACGACTTTATTGTTATCGACTGCTCACCATCGCTGGGCCTGATCACCGTAAACGCCCTCACCGCAGCCCACTCAGTGATCATCCCGGTACAATGTGAGTACTTTGCACTGGAAGGACTGGGAAAGCTGCTTAACACCATTAAGATCGTGCAGACACGCCTCAACTCAGACCTGGAGATCGAAGGACTGCTGCTGACCATGTTCGACCGCCGACTGCGACTGGCTAAACAGGTGGTGAGCGAAGTGAAGACCCATTTTCAACAAATGGTCTTTAACACAATTATCCACCGAAATACCAACCTGGGAGAAGCCCCAAGCCACGGACAAAGCATTATCATGCACGATGCAGACAGTACCGGCGCCATCAACTACCTGAACCTGGCGCGGGAAATCCTGCAAAGGAATGATATGACCCGGATAAAAAACGAAGACAAACAAATAAAGACCAATCCATAAGCTTAAGCATGACCGCAAAGAAAAAAGCACTGGGTAAGGGCCTTGGCGCCCTACTGGAAAACCCGGACACCGATATTACCACCAAAGGGATCGACTCAGGGAAGTATGTGGCAGGCTCTGTGGCAGAGATCTCCCTGGATAGCATCGAAGCCAACCCCTTTCAGCCACGCTCTTCCTTTGAAGGAGAAGCACTGGAGGAGCTGGCACAGTCTATCCGTGAACAAGGGATCATCCAACCGCTTACCGTGCGGAAAATGGGCTATAATGCCTATCAGCTTATCTCCGGAGAACGACGGCTGAGGGCCGCAAAGAATGCCGGACTGGAAAAGGTGCCCGCATTTATACGTATCGCCGACGACCAGCAAATGCTGGAAATGGCCCTGGTGGAAAATATCCAACGAAAAGACTTGAACGCCATCGAGGTGGCTATTAGCTACCAAAGACTGATGGAGGAATGTGCCCTCACACAGGAACAACTGTCTAAAAAAGTGGGCAAAAACCGAAGCACCATCACCAACTACCTGAGACTGCTTAAGCTCACTCCCGACGTGCAGATCAGTATCCGGGACGGAAAGCTAACCATGGGCCACGCCAGAGCTGTAGTAAACCTGCAAGATGAAGAACAACAACTGGAAGTGCTGCAAAGGATACTGAAAGAGAACCTCTCCGTCAGGGAAGTGGAAGTGCTGGTGCAAAAAATCGGTAAGTCACTACACCCACTAAAGAAAAAACGCCAACATACTAACCCCCTGCCGGAAAGATATGCCCACCAAAAAGAACGCCTCACCCAAAAGCTGAACACAAAAATTGCCCTGAAACGATCCCTTAAAGGAAAAGGAAATCTTAGCATCTCTTTTGCATCCGACGAACAACTGGATAAGCTGCTGCAGGCCCTGGATAATATGAACACCTAATGAACGGCTGTATGAAAACTATGGCACAGCCCTTTCCGGCAAACCCCGTTTTCTTCCTGGCTTTGGCCGTGATCATGCAGTTGACCCTGCCCCCCACCACGGCCCAGTGCCAAAGCATGCCCACCACCCAGATCCGATACGGACT
>PWNQ01000130.1 GCA_003557725.1 Bacteroidales bacterium
CCGTAGGTATATTCATTATGAAACTTTATCAGGTCAAAATAAACGGATCCGTTTTGCACATAAGCATATCCCTGGTCCAGAATATCCCTGATAAACTCAATCTGTTCAATAATATGGCCGGATGCAGAAGGTTCAATACTAACTGGAAGCACATTAAGCTGGTCCATATTTTTACGGTATCGGGTACTGTAATAATGAACTACCTCCATGGGTTCCAGCTGCTCCAATCGTGCCTTCTTAGCGATTTTATCCTCACCTTCATCTGCATCATTTTCCAGATGTCCCACATCAGTGATGTTTCTCACATACCTCACTTTATAGCCGAGATGCTTAAGATAACGGAACAACAGGTCAAAAGTGATGGCCGGCCGGGCATGTCCCAGGTGCGCATCACCATATACCGTGGGGCCACACACATACATGCCCGCCCGCTGAGGCACCAAAGGCTCAAAGAGCTCCTTCCTGCGGGTCATGGAGTTATAAATATATAGCTTGTTATACATAAATCTTTCCCTTGGGATTTAAAACGGCAAAATTACGTATTTTTTCACAACCAGCCCCATGGTATCTCCGGTGTCTTTCACTAATTCAGGAGTATACAGGACCGGAATAACAATGAAAGTCAAGCCATCATTTGATTTTTGTATATTAATGCTTATTGAAGATGCGTCTACATCCGGAAAAAGTTTTATTTTTGCCCTAATTATTTGGGGTTGTTGCAGATTAGGGGTGGGTAGGTTTTTGCATAATGCTAATATTTAAACAATTAATAAAAACGAGAAGCAATGAAAAAGATTTTGATTATTGGTTCTGCCGGCCAGATCGGCTCAGAACTTACGCTTGAGCTGCGTAAGATGTATGGTGGAGATAATGTAATTGCCGGTGTACGGAAGACCAAGCCTTCTGAGAAACTATCCTCTAAAGGCCCCTGCGAAGTAGTAGACGCTCTGGATGTAGAGGGGTTGCGTGCAACGGTAAAAAAGTATAACATTGATGCCATTATCAATATGGCAGCCATTCTTTCCGCCACAGGGGAGAAGAACCCTATGCTGGCCTGGGATGTTAACATGAATG
This sequence comes from Bacteroidales bacterium, assembly GCA_003557725.1. Lineage (GTDB taxonomy): Bacteria > Bacteroidota > Bacteroidia > Bacteroidales > PWNQ01 > PWNQ01. The sequence continues at coordinate 1,075 of PWNQ01000130.1, forward strand.
GTTTGATCAACGTACTGGAGATTGCGCGGGAGTTTAACATGAAGCAGGTTTTAGTTCCCTCTTCCATCGCCGTATTTGGTCCATCCACGCCCATAGACAACACTCCTCAGGAAACAATTTTGAAGCCAACTACCATCTATGGTGTCACCAAGGTATCCGGTGAGTTACTGGGTGATTATTACGTAAAGCGTTATGGGTTGGATGTGCGTGGTCTTCGCTACCCGGGGATCATCAGCCATGAGACACTGCCCGGCGGTGGCACCACAGATTATGCTGTAGCCATTTACTACGAAGCCATCAAGCATAAGAAGTACACCAGCTTCGTAAATGAAGACACCCGCCTTCCCATGATGTATATGCCCGATTGCCTAAAGGCAACCATTGATCTTATGCATGCTGATTATAAAGACCTGAAGCATCACAGCGACTTCAACGTGGGAGCCATGAGTTTCAGTATGGGTGAATTGGCGGCGTCGGTTAAAAAATATATCCCTGATTTTGAGATTTCTTATGCCCCGGATGAGCGTCAGTCTATTGCTGACTCCTGGCCCAACTCTGTGGACGACAGTGCAGCACGGGAAGAGTGGGGATGGAAGCCCGACTATGACCTGGATGCCATGACCAAAGACATGCTTCAGGCAATTGAAGAAAAGCATAAAAAAGGCTTGATCTAAACGGGTTTATCACGTTTATTCCAAATACATTAATGATCCGTAATGGCAAACCCGGACTCCCTTCCCGGCGAAGGGCTCCGGGTTTGCTTGTATTTACCGTTATCCCAGAGCCACATCCAGCGCCATCATTACAGCAAATCCCAACATTACCCCAATGGTTGCTAACTTGGCTTCCTCTCCTGCATGTGATTCGGGGATAAGCTCTTTAGCTACCACATAGATCATCGCTCCGGCAGCAAAAGCCAGGGCAAAAGGCAGAAGGGGTGTGATCGCTACTACCATCCAGGCCCCGGCCACACCAGCCAATGGCTGAACAAATCCGGAGAACTGTCCGTAAAAGAATGCCTTACCCCTGGAATATCCTTCCCTGCGCAAAGGGATGGACACAGCAGCTCCCTCGGGAAAGTTTTGCAAACCAATACCAAAAGCAAGCGCCATGGCACTATAAAGCAATGCCGGGTCCATGCTGGCCCCCAAAGCCCCAAAAGCAACCCCCACCGCCAAACCCTCAGGAATATTGTGGAGCGTAATAGCAAAAACCAAAAGAACACTCCGCTGCCAGGACGTCCTTTCCCCGGTATCCTTATCCGCCTTTAACCGGGTAAATAAGTAAGGAAGCAGCTTATCCAATAAATAAATAAACGCTCCCCCCACCAAAAACCCCACCACGGCTACCAACCAGGGGATCATGCCCCTTTCCTCGGCAATGGCAATGGCCGGATCCAACAGCGACCAGAAACTGGCAGCAATCATTACCCCGGCAGCAAACCCCAACATGGTATTCAGCAACTTCTTATTCTGGCGCTTGAAGAAAAATACTAAAGCCGAACCGGCAGCCGTCACCAACCAGGTGAACATGGTAGCTATAAACGCAAGAAAAATCGGATCATAAGTCAATAATCTTTCCATTAAACCTCCTTATATTGTTATATTTACTTGTTAAACAATGGTTAATAACTATACACCTTCTGAAAAATATCCCAGACAGGGCACTTACAATAAGTGACCGAATAAGAAAAGCACAACCCAAAGAAAATGGAAGTGCTCCCATTCTTCTACCAGGACTATATTTTAAAACCACCAAACAAAAAAAATGTTTTCGTTGAAAGAAAAAAAAAGAAATTATGAATAAACCTACAAACAAAAAGCCCTCTTGCTTGTTTCATTTTTCGTCGTAACCGCCCGCTTATTATGGCAATACTCTTTTTGCAAATTTTTAAATTCCTTATTTTCTGAAGCATGTATCAGTCATTCCCATTACGAGAAAATTTTAATTTTTTTCATTATTTTTTTTGATTGGGGCTGCTTTCAGTGAAAAATAGCTATATTAGCGTGCTTTTTTTTTATCATTATGGGTTCTCTAAAACAAAAATATATCTCTCACGATATTAGTCAGCGGTTCCGGTTTTTATCCCGGGCCATACTGGTTTTCAACATGCTGGTTTTGCCCTCTGCTTTTATTACCGCATTTTTGGGGAACTACCCCCTTATGTTTATCAACTTGTTTGTTGCTACAGTTGGGGTCCTGTCCATTAGAATTTCGCGCAGTATTTCTCCTCAGCTTTCCTTTTACTTTTTTATGGTAATTTTCCTTATTTTTTCTGCAGCTAACATGGTTTTTTGGGTTGGTTATATCCCCTGGTTAACCATTGAGCGCGGGTTATACGTCCTTACCTTTCTGCTATTCATCAATATGATGCTGGTTTACACCACCTCATACCGTTCATACCAGAGTTGGATCAACCTGGGATTGTCCCTTGTCGCCATACTTTTTTATGGGGTTTTTCTTATGCACACCTATGATCCTCTTCCGGAGCTGGCTTATGTGCTTGTTTTTCCGATTATTTTTTTGGTAACCATCAACATGATTTTCTCACGGATATTTCTCACCAGAAAAAAGATAACAGAGCACTACAAGACTAGATATCAGGAAGAGAAGCGTCATCTGATGCATGTTCTCAGCAACACAGATAAGGGCTATGCCAGTTTCAAGCTAAAATACAACGGGGGTAAAAATCCGGTTAATGCCCGTGTGGAGCATTACAACAAGCTTTTTTCTGAAATGCTTCATATTTCGCAAGTTAGCATGGATCATATTAAGCTATCGGACCTGAATGCTTCCGGGAAGCAAGTTTTTCCCGACTACCAGAGTTTACTTAGTCGCTTTGCTAAAGAAAAGGGATTTACCACCACGTTGGAACTATCTCCAGATCAGCGATTCCACATTCAGGTTTTTGCTATCGGGAGCACTCATTTTGGCATGATGGTACGGGCTATCTCATAGCATCCCCGCAATCTCAAATTTCCCCGTTTTTCTTCATCCGGTAGATTGTGGATTTTCCAATATCCAGTTTTTCCGCTACAAGCAGAATATTATCGTTGTACTTGTTTAGAAAGCTTTTAACAATTTTTCTTTCATACTCCTTAAGGGTCTGTTCTTCCATGAGTAAATCCGATATGGAGCTGGTTGAATGAAAGTTTATGTCTTCATCTTTAATCTCCTTTGATTCAGCCATAACTGCTGCCAGCTCCATCACCGCCATCAACTCCCTCACGTTGCCAGGATATGGATACTTAATAAGCTTTTCCTGTGCTTCTGAAGAGATTTTCATTTCTTTCATCTTGTTCTCTTGGGCAAATTCGTCTACAAAATGTTTGGCCAGGATTAATATATCATTCCCCCTTTCTCTAAGGGGGGGTAACTGAACAGGGAGTCCCAGAATACGATAATACAGGTCTTCTCTGAAATTTCCTTTACGTACTTCCTGCAACAAATTTTTATGTGTAGCCACGATAACCCGTGGATCGGTTTTTATCACTTTATTCCCTCCTACTCTGGTAACTTCCTTTTCCTGCAACACCCTCAGTAGCTTTGTTTGCAAAGCGGCATCCATATCCCCGATTTCATCCAGAAAAATGGTGCCCTCATGCGCCTCTTCAAACTTTCCAATGCGCCGGTCGACCGCTCCTGTAAAAGCTCCCTTTTCGTGGCCAAACATTTCACTCTCAATCAATTCCTTAGGAATTGCCGACACATTCACTGTGACAAATGGCTTGTCTTTCCACCGGGAATTATAGTGAATGGCTTTGGCTACCAGTTCTTTTCCTGTGCCTGTTTCTCCGGATATGGAAACCGTAATATTGGTAGCAGCCGCCTTTTCCATTAGCCCGAACACTTGTTTCAACGCCGGGCTGTTTCCGCGAATGACCTTCCTGAATTCATACCGCTTACCAATCTCCTTTCGAAGCTCTGATACCTCCTGCTTCAATGCCAGGTTTTCCCTGATGTTACCAATGGTGTTCCACAACCGATCCTTGGTATTACTGTCCTTAATGATATAATCATAAGCTCCTTCCTTGAGCAGATTCACCGCAGTGGAAACATCCTCCTGACCGGAAATAATGATCACAGGAAGCTGGGGATCATGCTTTCGCATCTGCTTAAGCACCTCCAACCCGGAAATATCAGGCAGAGAATAGTCTAAAGTAACAACCGAAGGCCGAAGATACATCTTTCTCAAACAGTCTTTTCCACTGGTAAAAACACTAACATCGTAATCAGGATTAAGGGCCAAATGATATTTTAGCGCTTTGGCATATACCGGATCATCCTCTACTACAAAAATTTTAATTGCATCCATAATGATGATTATTTCCTCAGGGTCAAATGTACAATAATATTTTGTATTAATTAACCAATTTCCATAAAATAGAATTTTATTCTTATTTTTGGAAAAAGTAGAAGCATATGGAAATATATATTCGCTTGCTATTGCCACTTTTACATATCCTGGCACAGTTACTGCTTCCTCATTAACCAGCAAAGGTTCTTTCATTTTATGCCTTTGCAAAACGTGAACATACTATCATGATGCCTTAAAGAAAAAACGCGTAATCTTTAGAGCCAGGATCACAACAATATATACAAAAACCTCTGACAGATGCCAAGCAATCCACTCATATTTATCATTGATGACGACAAGTTTTGTCATGTCCTGCTATGCTCCATATTAAAGAAGTTATCCATTTCCAATATCCAGAGTTATTACTCAGGACAAGCATGCCTGGAAAACATCGATCAGGAGCCTTCCCTTGTGCTTCTTGACTACGAGATGAACGGAATGAACGGCCTGGAGACACTTCACAAAATAAAGGCAATAATCCCGGACTCCAAAGTACTGATGATTTCATCGCGCAAAGATATTTCGCTGATTGAGGAAGCTATCAAACGCGGAGCCGATAATTACCTTGTAAAGAACAGTGAGCTTCCTCAAAAGTTAACTCATTATTTAAACCGGCAAGAGGCTCTTCTCACTTAATTTGCCATTGGTATTTTGTTATCACAAAAAAAAAGCTGCCCGGAAAGGACAGCTTAAAAGCGGCTTGCAAAAACATCCAGGCTTAATGGAAAGTTAACCGCTTTTTTATAACCTCTTCTATTTCATCTGTTTTTACTCTTACCTGTTCCATAGTATCCCGCTCTCTGATGGTCACGGTGTGGTCATCCAATGTCTGATGGTCAATGGTGATACAATAGGGTGTTCCAATGGCATCATGTCTCCGGTATCGTTTACCTATAGAATCCTTTTCTTCATAGTGACACATATAACGATATTTAAGATTATTTATTATATCCTTTGCTTTTTGGGGCAGTCCGTCTTTTTTGGTAAGGGGCAATACGGCCAGTTTGTAGGGAGCCAGCATAGGTGGGATTTTCAGCACAGTACGTTGGCTGCCGTCCTCCAGTTTTTCCTCTTTGAAGGAAGCGGTTAAAATGGCCAGGAACATGCGGTCCAGGCCAATGGAAGTCTCCACCACATAAGGCACATAGCTTTCTTTTTTGTCGGGGTCATAGTACTGCAACTTTTTTCCCGAGTGTTGCTGATGTGCGCTCAGGTCAAAATCGGTCCTGGAGTGGATTCCTTCAAGCTCTTTAAAGCCAAAGGGAAATTTAAACTCAATATCATAAGCTGCATTAGCGTAGTGAGCCAGCTTATCATGCTCATGAATTCTGTAATGCTCCTGGCCGATTCCCAATGCCTGGTGCCATTTAATACGCTGGTTTTTCCAGTATTCCAGCCATTCTAACTCTGTTCCGGGTTGAACAAAGTACTGCATTTCCATTTGCTCAAACTCTCGCATACGAAAAATAAACTGCCTGGCGACGATCTCATTTCGAAAAGCTTTCCCGATTTGAGCAATCCCAAAAGGCAACTTCATACGGCCGGATTTCTGCACATTTAAATAGTTGACAAAAATTCCCTGCGCTGTTTCGGGGCGCAAATACACCTTATTGTCACCATCTGCAGTAGCACCAAACTCTGTGGAAAACATCAGGTTGAACTGCCGGGCATCGGTCCAGTTACAAGAACCGGACACCGGACAACAAATATTTTCCTCCACAATAATGTTCCGGACCTCATCCAACTGCTCATTCTCCAGAGCCTGCTTCAAACGCTGGGTGATAGAGCTTATTTTCTCCTGATTCCTGATTACCCGGGGGTTGGTCTCCATGAAATGCTGCTCATCAAAGGACCCCTTAAACCGCCGGGCGGCCTTATCCACCTCTTTTCTAACCTTCCCCTGAAGCTTTTCCAAATAATCCTCAATTAAATCATCCGCCCGGTAACGCTTTTTTGAGTCCTTATTGTCAATCATAGGATCATTAAAAGCCTCCAAATGACCAGAGGCCTTCCAGGTGCGGGGATGCATAAATATGGCCGAGTCCAGACCCACAATTTCCTCATTATACTGAACCATACTCCGCCACCAGTATTCTTTAATATTGTTCTTCAGCTCAACCCCAAACTGACCATAATCATACGCAGCGCTCAATCCATCATATATCTCACTGGACTGAAAAATAAAACCATACTCCTTGGCATGGGCTATTATCTTCTTAAATATATCTTCACTGCTTCCCTTATTACTCATAAAAACATGTTTCTTTAATTCCAATAACGCCCTACCCATACACCGGAAAATAACCGTCATCTCTCTGAATATGAAATAGTATGCCGGTTATCGTTGCTTTTTTAACGGATACAAAAGTAAAAACAATTTATAGACGACAAAAATAAATAGGATGCATGAACGAAAAAAATAACCGGAGCGAAAGGCGGCTTCCCTTAAGATAATCTCCATTTGATACCCGTGGAGCCTCTTTGGGATTTGGCTATTTTTTTATTATGGTTTTGCCCATGGTACTACCGTTCATATTTCTCACCACGACGAAGTAAACTCCCGGCCCAAGGTTTTCCATGGGGATGATTATTTTATCCCCCCCAATATGGCTCTTCCTGACAACCATTTGCCCTTCTGCACTATACACCTCCACTTGCTTCATTATACCGCTACTATGAATGCTGAGATGGCCAACGACCGGATTGGGAGATATGTGCACATGGCTGGTATTTTCCTGGACAGACAAACAATCGGAAACGGTAAGCAGTAGGGTGTCAGATGACTGGCACAAGTTAGAGTCCAGGGTAGATACATAGAAAACATGATCACCGATTCCCAGGGTTGCGCCGTCCAACAGAATGGTTTGCTGAGTAAGTCCGTTACTCCAATTATAGGAAAGGAAGCCTGGTCCGGCATCCAGGGTAATGGTCTCATCATCACAAATGGAGGTATCCTGCCCAATGGATACTTGCTTAACGGGTAACATATCAATAATCAGGCTTGGTCCATAAACAAACGCCACACTGTCGGTTACCGCCACGTGGTATTCTCCAGGTGTCAGATTAACAAACTGCCCTGTATTATTATATGTCACTCCGCTGTCAATGGAAAAATACAGGTTATTACGAACAGCGTCAGCATTTATAGAAATGGTTCCCATGATGGTATCGCAGGTAACATGCTGTTGGTCTACGCTATTGATTTCTATGGGTATTAGTCTGGCCAGTCCGTTATTTGTGCCTATCCATGTATTACCGTGGAGGTCAAAGCCTACAGCGCGGCAATTATTATTAGGTAATCCGGAGGATGCATTAATGGTGGTCCAGGTGTCGGCCAGCTGGTCATAATAGCTTACCCCGCCACCGTCGGTGGCAAACCATATCCCCCCCATTTGGTCAGCAGCAATGGCTTTAACATCGTTGTAGGTTAGTCCGGTATTATGTGATTTGATTATGGTCCAGGCGCTATGATCATAATGAATGACCCCTCCTCCGGTAGTGCTCAACCCTTTACTGGCCCCTCCCCAGATATTTCCTGCAGCATCGGCAATAAGGTCATTAAGGTTCAACACATCCGCCTGCAAGCCATTACTATCATCATAGGTTGTCCAAACCCCTGCCGGTGTTCTCTTACTCACCCCCATAGATGTTGCAAACCACATATTCCCCAGTGTATCCTGAGCTATACCCTGAACAAAGTTATGTGCCAACCCCTGGGCTGTGCTGTAATTTGTAAATGATGTCCCATTGAAGTGGTCTACCCCTGACCCGGAGGTTCCGAACCATGGGTCTCCCTGGTTATCAATGGACAGCGATCGCAGCATATTGGTAGAAAGGCTTGAATTGGCCGCAGTATAGCTGATCCAGGAGCTGCCGTCAAACATTCCTGCACCGGAAATGGTAGCCACCCACACATTATCCTGCATGTCTACAACCAATGCCGCAATATTGTTACTCACCAAACCACTGTTGTTTGTGGTATAAGTTGTCCAGCTACCATCATCGTAAACGCTGACCCCGTTGCTGGTGCCAACCCAAACCCGTCCCTGGCTGTCGGCATCAATAGCATTTACCGTATTGGATGCCAATCCACTGTTTCCAGTATTATACACCTGGATTACCCCCTGGGCTGACAGCGGTCCCGAAAAAACCGCTATTGCCAGAGAAATTAACACTAAGTATTTATTATTCATTGATTTATAGTTGTTGTTTTGTTTGCTTCATTCCTCTTCTGCATGAACCTTAGCCATTGAGCGCTTCATTTTGCTATTTTTGCACTCTCGTTACTACAAATAAGATGGCATACCACAAGGATAATTCACCACCCATACAATAATTGGTTATGATGGCAAAGATACGACTTTCACGTTTATGGGGTAAGCAGAACAAATGCAAAAAAGAAGATTTTATGAAGTATCTTATTACCGGATTGGGGAATATGGGCCCTGATTACAAAGGCACCCGGCATAATATTGGATTTGATGTTGTGGATGCACTGGCCAGAGACAAGGAAGGGGTGTTTATCCCTTCCCGCTACGGAGACATTGCCCGGGTGAAGCACCGGGGCAAAACCCTTGTTTTGCTTAAGCCATCTGTTTTTATGAACCGTAGTGGGCAATCTATAAGATACTGGCTGGACAAAGAAAACATTTCCCTTGAACGCAGTCTGGTTATTACAGATGATGTGGCTCTTCCCACAGGCCAGCTGCGCATGAAGCAAAAAGGAAGTGACGGCGGCCACAACGGACTGAATGATATTATTGTAAAACTGGGAAGGAGTGATTTTCCCAGGCTCCGCTTTGGCATCGGAAACCGCTACCCCAAAGGAGGACAGGTAAACTATGTGCTGGGACGATGGACCCGGGAAGAAATGGAGATCATCGAACCACAAATCAATAAAGCAACGGAAATGATTCTGGCATTCACTTTTATGGGCATCGGAAAAACCATGACCTTGTACAACAATAAATGAAAGCCCATGGCAAAAGTCCCCATAATTCGGGATCGTAGCTTTCGCACAGATGGAAAGAAAAATCATGCCTCCTTTTTTCTCCAAACCCTTATCCCGAAAACAAAATACAACCCACTAATGTTAGTATAAGCGAATAACCAAAATCTATTTTCTTATGAAGAAATTTGCTATAATCCTCGCCGGAAGTGGTGTTTACGATGGCTCCGAAATTCATGAAAGCACACTAACCATGCTGGCCATTAAACGTCAGGGGGCAGACTATGATATTTTTGCCCCGGACATGGACCAGCATCATGTTATTAATCATTTAACGGGAGAGACCACTGATGAAAAACGAAATGTACTTATAGAAGCAGCTCGCATAGCTCGTGGAGATATCAAGCCTTTAAGCCGTTTTGATGCTGGCGTTTATGATGCGCTGGTGATCCCAGGCGGGTTTGGCGTGGCAAAGAATTTGTGCTCCTTTGCATTCCAGGGAACAGCGTGTACCATTAATCCCCACGTGGAAAAAGCCATTGAGGAAATGCATAAAGAAGGTAAACCAATTGCAGCACTGTGTATCTCTCCTGCACTGGTGGCAGCTGTGCTGAAAAAAGGGAAATATACCATTGGCAATGACAAGGATACTGCCAGTGCCATTGAAGAAATGGGAGGAAGACACCAGGATACCAAGCATGGTGAAGTGGTGTTTGATGAAGAAAATAATGTGTTTACAACTCCTTGCTATATGCTGGATGCCAATATTCTACACATCTCCGAGGGGACTGAAAATATAATAAAGGCTGTTCTGGAGAGACTGAATTAACGCCGGGGCTAATCATCCCCGCCCTTTTCCATCACAAAAACCCATTGTAGTTTATCGAAATCCGCTGTAAATTGGCAATTAGTGAGTCTGGCCTGATAATGAATAACCCCAGCTAAAAAGAACAAAAAAAGCTGCAAGCGGTGGATCAAATTAGTGAAGAAGGAAAACAAACCCAAAACCCACTGAAAAGAAATTGCTTGCAGCTTTTTATGATTGAAGTTGCTAACCTCTGAACATTAAACAAGCCATGATGAAAAAAGTTCAAAGTCGCTGCAAACCCGTCGCCGGAGAAATGCTGTTTTCCAATTCTCAAAAAGCGGTCATCAAAGGCATTAAGCCACAATATGGCTCTTTTTGGAGTACGTTAGTGTTTGTTCACAATGTCCCAAATCTGCGTCGTTAAGAAAAATTCAAATCCTCATACACGTTAGTATACTGCGGTTTAACATTTTTGCACGCCCCAATCGCTTATTATTACTTCCGTCTCGCAATTCGGGGGATCAGCTACAAGTAATTCTACACTAAATTCCTCCCCTAACGGATATTCCTTTTCTTGTATCCAACTAAATATTGGATCTCCATCGTATTTTACTGGGATTCCCAAGCTATCGTACCAGATAATGTACATCAGTTCTTCATGGTAGTTGTACGCACGGTAATATTCTAAAGTGCCATCTA
>PWNQ01000023.1 GCA_003557725.1 Bacteroidales bacterium
ATATTATTCGTGCATTCGTGGCAACAGCGGGTTGAATTTGAGAATAAATGTTTCAAATCACCTCCTGGTGATGTGCATCCAGTTTAATAAAGATGAACAGTAAGATGGTAAAGCTCCACAATGATGATCCTCCGTAGCTGACAAAAGGCAGGGGGATTCCAATTACCGGGATAAATCCGATGGTCATTCCCAGGTTTATCACGAAGTGAAAGAATATGATGGATGCCACGCAGTAGCCGTATATGCGGCTAAAGTGCGACCGTTGTCGTTCGGCCAGGTTGATTATGCGGAATATGAGGAGTATAAATATGGCAATTAGGATCGTGCTTCCCACAAAACCCCATTCTTCACCAATAGTGCAAAAGATAAAATCGGTACTTTGTTCGGGGACAAAGTTGAACTTGGTTTGCGTTCCCTGCAGGAATCCTTTTCCGGTCAGTCCGCCGGACCCAATAGCGATTTTCGATTGTGTCACATTATACTCTGCCCCCAGGGGGTCGCTGGATTTTCCCAGCAGGACATTGATACGCTGGCTTTGATGGGGAAGCAGCACATTGTCGAAAATAAAGTGAACGCCGTACACGAAGGCAGAGCTTGCAATGAAGATGGAAACCACTACCAGGATGTTTCGTATGGATTTTCTCACCAGATAAATTCCCAGGGCTGCCATGGTGGCTAATGCAATTACTACGAACAGTTCGTCAAAGATTAAAGTAGCCAGGACCAGTATTACCGTATATACTCCCAGGATAAAGATATTACCTGAGAATCCTTCCCGGTAAAAGGCAACAAAGAAGGCAGAATAGACCATTGCGGATCCGGTGTCATTTTGCATCAGGATAAGTGCCACGGGAACCATGATGATAAGCATAAGCTTTATTTGTGTTCTCCGTTCTTTAATATTATTTCCGTGTGTGCTCAGCAATTTGGCTATGGTGAGGGCTGCGGCCAGCTTGGCAAACTCTGCTGGTTGCAACCGGATAAATCCCAGGTCAAACCATGATCTGGAGCCTGCCACTTCCGTTCCCACAAACAGTACGGCCACTAACAGCAATGTAGTAAGGACATAGAAAGGATAGGCGATGGACACAAAGTACTTGGGGTCCAGTATCCAGATAATAAAGGCCAGAAGGAACGAAGTGAGGATCCAAACCAGTTGCTTGCCGTAGCGTTGGCTGTAGTCTGCAATGCTTTGGTGGTCCTGGTCAAATACGGCAGAGTAAATGCTCACCCAGCCAATTATTACCAGGGTGAGAAATATCAGGATGAGAGGGCGGTCCATGCGCCCTTGCCTTCGGGGTGGGTTAAAAAACAGGGGCATGTTCTTGAAAGTTGGCGTTTAATATTCTCTCTTCGGTGAATGGTCGCTGAATGGTATCGTTAAGGTATTTTTCGATCATCAGGCTGGCGATGGGTGCTGCCCAGGCGCCGCCGTATCCGGCATTTTCCACATATACTGCGATGGCAATTTGGGGGTTTTCCTTCGGGGCAAAAGCCATAAATACAGAATGGTTCTCGCCGTGAGGGTTTTGGACCGTTCCGGTTTTTCCACAAACGGTGATATCCGGAATACGGGCTCTTCTGGCGGTTCCTCCCTCCTCTTCTACCGCCATGCGCATACCTTCTGCAGATACTGAATAGTATTCCACGGGGATGTTGGTATGCTGAGGCTCCAGTGAAGGGTGTTCCACAGGTTGGCCGTCGATGGCTTTAACGACATGGGGTTCAATAAAGTATCCCTTATTGGCGATTATTGCGGCCAGGTTTGCCATTTGAAGCGGCGTGATCTCCACCTCTCCCTGGCCAATGCTCAGCGAGTAAATGGTGCTGAAGGCCCACCGGTTTTTCCCATACCAGTGGTCATAAAAGGACACGGTAGGCAGGTAGCCGGCTTTTACATTCTGAAGGTCTGCTCCCAGCTTTCGGCCCAGTCCGAATCGAGCCATAGCGTTATGCCATTGTTTCAATCCAATCCGACTGTCGGTAAAAACGGAAGGGGTTTTTCCCTGAAGGATTATCCTTCGGAAAACCTCGTAGTAGTATGGGTTGCAGGAAAACTGAATGGATTTAGCCACATTATCCGCCCTTGGGTGTCCGTGGCATCTTACCCAGGATTGGTTACAGGGGATGTGATCTCCGGGGTTCAGCACTCCAAAATCCATGGCCACAAGGGCCTGTATTACTTTAAAGATGGATCCCGGGGGATAAGATGCCATAAGGGCCCGGTTGAACATGGGGCGCATGGTATCCTGCAGGAGCCTCATATAGTTGGGTGTTCGTACACGCCCCACCAGAAGACCGGGGTCATATCCCGGGGCACTGATAAGCGCAAGGACCTCCCCGGTAGAAGGCTCAATGGCTACGATCCCTCCTGTTTTGTTTTGCATTAAACGCTCGCCATAAACCTGTAGCTGTAGATCTAGCGTAGTGGTAAGGCTTTTGCCGGAAACAGCGGACGTATCAAATCGCCCATCCATATAGCTTCCTTTTTCCTGGTTATGAACATCCACCAACAGCTTTCTTACACCCTTTTCACCACGTAATACTTGCTCATATCGCCTTTCCAGGCCGCTCTTTCCAATGTAATCACCCAGGGCATAATAACTGTCCTGCCCCATTTCCGAACGGTTTACTTCTCCTAAATGCCCTAAAACGTGTGCTGCAACCGGGTGTGGGTAATTGCGGATGGAGCGGGGGCGAAGGTAAAAGCCCGGATATTTATATAGTTGCTCCTGGATAATGCTGGCTTCATCTTTAGGGATCTGTTTCTCAAAAATGGACTGACGGAATGTGGAATAGCTGCGGGCATCCTGTATCTTTTTTCTGAAGCGTTCCGGGTCAACCCCGATAAGCGAACAAAAAGCCAGGGTGTCTGCCAGGTTGGTCTGGCGGGGGATTACCATCAGGTCATATACTGCTTCATTGGTAACCAGAAAGTCACCATGACGATCAAAAATCAATCCGCGGGAGGGGAAAATGGTCACATCACGGCGGGAATTATTGGCCGCAGAGGCCTTATAACTGTCATCAATCAACTGCAACCAGGCCATGCGGAACAAATATATGACACTGATAATAACCACTATGGTTAAAATAATGTGGCGACGGTTATTATATGCTTTGGATGTGTTCATAACAATACCTGATTTTCCGGAAACAAAAATACGGACAAATTCCGGTTCATCCGTTATGGCCGGCTAAAAAGAGAGGCTATTCATCTGGCATCACCCGGGATGGCTTTACGGGGAAAACCGGTTAAGGATAATTTCCGGTGTACGGACGGTATTGCTTTGGTTCAGAGCCCGGTCGACAATATAAATATCAAATGCAAGGGTATCTTCCGGGATAAAAAGTTCCATTGAATAGATATCTATCTCCATTTCAATTTCCCCCTGGATGCTTTCCCCTTCAGCCACATTTTCCAGCCGGGGAATGCGTCCGTGAAAGGGAAAGTGGGTCTTTACCGAGTCAAATACCCCGTCTTTTTTGCTAAAGATGTACAGGAAAAAGTTATAGTAATACTTTCCCACATAAGGATCCAGCGTATCGCCGGGTCCCAGGCCAATATCCCCGTTCCCATCGGTAAAGCTAAGGATGATCAAGCCCGTGGAGTCATTATTGATCTTTATAAAGTCTTCAAATTCAATATAAGGTTCATCGGGAAATTCTTCTTCCGGCTCACATCCTGCCAATAATAACAGGGCTATAGGGAGAAAGGACAAAAAATACCGGGAGCCCCTGGAGCGAATGCCCTGGGCATCTGGCGGTTTGGTTTGTTTCACTGTGGACATTGACACGTAATGATTATTGGGATAGCTAAAATGGGATAGCTGTTGACTTTCTTTTTAACGTCTTTAGCAGTCATATATTTTATACACCAGGGCTTTACTTTGGGAAATATCCGGTTTTTAGGGACCAGTATTTGGGGGATAAGTGCATCATGACCCATCTACCAGATACTCCTTTAGCTGCGGGGATTCCGGGTGGTTAAACAGCTTGCCGGGTGTTCCGGTTTCAATAACCTGCCCCTCACTCATGAACACTACGTTATCGGCAAGCCTTCGGGCCTGTCTCAGGATGTGGGTGACAACGACTATGGTATAATGCTTCTTCAGTTCTCTGAACAGGTTTTCAATTTTTTTACTGGAAGTGGGGTCCAGGGCGGAGGTGGGCTCATCGGCCAGAATCACCATGGGCTTGACAGCCAGGCCTCTGGCAAGACATAGCCGCTGCTGTTGTCCGATAGAAAGGCTGTCTGCTGAAGAATTTAACCGGTCTTTTACTTCGTGCCAAAGGCCAACTTCCCGGAGTTTTTTTTCCACACACCAGGCGATAAGGCCTTTATCTTTAACTCCTTTTAACTTAACAGCATAAGATACGTTTTTGTAAATAGAAAAGGGCAAGGGGAATGGCTTCTGGGAAAGCAGGCCCATTTTTTGTCGCATTAAGGGGATATTTGAATTTTCTGCAAGAATATCTTTTTCTCCAATACGGACACTTCCTGAAATGGTTAGTTCAGGATAAAGGTCGGTCAATTTGCACATGGTTTTCAGCAAGGTGGTTTTTCCGCAGCCTGAAGGGCCCAGCAATACAGTAATTTCATTTTTAGGGATATTCACGTTTATATTTGTTAAAATATGTTGATGATTTGCATAAACATTCAGGTTGTTTATGCGAATAGCTGGTTCTTTTTGGCTATTAGGGTTATGATGGCTATTAGATCCGGGCATCATCAGCCGGGCAGTATTTGTTTCCATGGCGTTCATTATTTATTGTTCAGTCGGGAATATTTTTTTGATAATAGTCTGGCTGTAATGCTAATAATAAGTATGATTATGGTCAAAATGATAGCAGCGGCATAGGCACGTTCTCTCACCTGGGGAATTGGGGAGCTCAGTTGAAAGAAGATGGCTAATGGGAGTGTGGCAGCCGGTTCGTCTAAACTTCGGGGGATAAGGTCGGTGTATCCTGCTGTAAACAACACGGAGGCCGCATCGCCGATAGCCCTTCCAAAAGCCAGAAGCACGGCGGTAATAAAACCGGAAAACCCCTGTTTGAAGATAATCCGGAAAGCCATTTCAGCGCGACTGTTTCCCAAAGCCAGTGAAGCTTCATGCAGCCCTTTGGGAATAGTGCTCAGGGCCTGGTCAAATGATCGGATAATTATGGGCGTGATTAGCAATGATACGGTGATTATTCCGGCCAGCAAAGAGGCATTTAGCCCAATATACAGCATCAGGGTAAACCCAAAGGCACCATATACGATAGAGGGAATCCCCCAAAGGGCATCCAAAAAGTAACGAATGGTGTTTTGTGTGCGGGGATAACCAATCAAATATGTGTTGATGAAAAGGGCTGCTGGAGTTCCCATTATAATGGCAATAACCACCGCACCCAGGGAAATATATAAAGAACCCATAATGGCATTGAGCACTCCGACACCAACACCGTAGTAATAACCACCTTGAGGAGTGCGGATAATCATTTCCAGTGAAAGGGCTTTGAACCCTTTAATAAATACTATAAGGATAATTGAACATAAGATAAATATAATCAAGCCATTGGCCATGGCAGAGATGAGCCGGAATATCTTTTCTTCTGTTTGTTTTCGCTTATTCATAATACGGCTAATTTATTGGTATTTGTAGGAAAAATACCTAAAAAACAAGTTGATAGTTAATATGACCACCAGCAAAATAAAGGCAGCCAGCATTAAAGCCGAATCGTACAGGGGGATTGACATCATTTCACCATAGTTGTTGGCGATCAGTGCTGGCAAAGGATAACCGGGCTCCAGGGGGTTTAGGCTCACCTTAACCATGTTACCAACCACCATCATAACTGCCAGTGTTTCTCCAAATGCTTTGGTAATTCCTAGCCCAAAGGCAGAAATAATGCCCGGAAGACTTTTTTTCAGGATCACATGCTTTACCATTTCCCAGTGGGTTGCACCCAATGACAGGGTGGCTTCTTTTAACCCTGATGGAACAGAACCAAATGTTCCCAACAGCACATTAATAATGTATGGGATGCACATAACAGCCACCACAATACCGCCGGCCAGAACAGAGTAGCCCGGAGAAGTAAGTCCCAGGGCCGGGGCGATAACCTCCCCAACCAATGGTACAATAGCAATTATTCCCCACAAGCCATAGATCACGGATGGAATTCCTGCAAGGATATCAATGACTGGGTGCATTATTTGAAGCATGTACCGGGAAGAAAACTGGGTTAGGTATATGGCAGCAAAAAGGCATAGGGGAGCAGTAATAATAAAGGCAATAGCGGTTACGTAAATGGATCCAAATATAAAAGGCCAAAACCCAAATTCTTCTCTGCTGGGGGCCCATATAGAGGAAGTTATCAGATGGCCAAAAGGCTGTATATCAAAGATGGGAGTTGATTTCCACAGCAGGGCAACAGCCATTATTACAGGCAAAATAAGGATGAGCGAGAGTGTGGCAATCATCCAGGAAGCAAGGGTATTGTTGATTAATTTCCGGGGAGGTCTCATAGCTACTGAGTAATAAAATTGACAATCAGGCTTTCGACTGCTGTTTGTCTGAGAATAATATCTTTATGGCTGCCGGGCTTGCAACTTATCAAGGTATTGTTGTATTTTTTCTTCGGTGAGGGGAACATATCCGGCTTCATCCACGTACTTTTGTCCATCAATAAGGACCCAGGCTATAAAGTCACGAACTGCTCTTTTCTCCGGCACCCCATTGGAGATAAAATATAGCTCCCGTGCCGGAGGGGAGGGGTACCTGTCTTGTGCAATGGCCGTTAGTATTTCCTGAAAAGAGTGGTAAAAATCTTCCTCTTTATCTATCTTCCTGTTTCCGTTAAGGTCAATAGGAGCGGTCTCCAGGCCGGGCTGTTTTTTCCCCGTTTCCAAATTATATATAAAGATAGTATTATTATATCCAATTCCTGCGGGGTCTTTTCTTACTGCCTCTGCAAGTGCCGGGTCCCCGAATATTCCTACTCCCAGAAAGTCTTCTTGTTTTCCACCAAGGTAAGATGCCCAGGTCCCGGCTGCACCACAGGCATCGGCGCGGGTATATACATTAATTTTCAAAGAACCCTCTATGTCAATAGCCTGGTTCCAGTCGGTAATGGTCCCATCAATGAATATCCCCCGCAATTGCTCCTGGGTGAGGCCCTCACTTAGTAGCTGCTCCAGATAAGGATGCCTGGCACTCACAGTGGGGATTACGGCATCAGTGCATAACCCCGCCCACCATACTCCTCTATTTTTCTCTTCCCGAGTGATTTCCCGGGAGAACATCCCAAGGTCCACCGTGCCTGCCATAGCATCAGACATCCCTTTTCCTGCTCCTCCTGCCGAAATATTAAAACGTACTTCCGGATTGTCCTCATTGTATGCTTCTGCCCACTGAATAACCAGTGGATATAGTGCAAAAGCACCGGAAATATTTATGGTGTTCTCCCTTTGTTCCCTGGAAACACACGAGGTAAAAGCAATAATAATGGCTGTGGACAGGGTTAAATAGCTGTTCCTTACGGTGACGGTCATGGGGTTTTGTTTTTGTGGTACACTGGAGCCCGGTTTTAATAACAATATGTTGCCAGGCAACTCTGATCCCAATAATTGTTTTTCAGGGAAGCAGAATGCAAAGTAAGCAAGGGAATGAGAAAGATAAAACAGGCAAAATGCGTAAAATGAGGATACGTATTTATACTTATTGAACCCCCCATGATACAGCTTTTGATATGCGAGGAGGCGACTTAAGCGAATGAAAAGAGCTAAAGTTATGGGTGCTTAGGGTTATGGAACTACAATACCTTTTTTTATAGCATACATGACCAGGCCGGCTGTGTTTTTCGCGTTGGTTTTAATCAGCAGGTTTTCCCGGTGCTTGTCAATGGTTCGCTTACTTAAGAAGAGTTTGGTGGCAATATCTTTGTTGGATAGTCCCTGGCAAATTAACGATATCACTTCAGTTTCTCTTTCTGTAAGCGCAGTTGTTGGCTGATGCTTTGTGGAGGAAAGGCCCCGGATAAGCTTGTTTAATACATCCCGGGAAAAGTAGTGCCCTCCATTCATAACTTGCTGAATGGCGGATTCAACATCTGTTATTCCTGAATTTTTCAAAATAAATCCTTTAGCTCCGGCTTTTATCATGCTGGAGTAGTAGTGTTCATCTCCATACATAGAGAGGGCAACGACCCGAAGGTCGGGGTATTTATTTAAAGCTTCCCGGGTTAATGTTATTCCGTCTTTTTCAGGCATTTCAATATCCATAAATATGAGATCGGGGGGAGTGGGGTGAAGGGCCTTCAGAAAGGCTTCCTCTCCATCCGCCTCATGGATCTCGCGGATATAATCTAAATTTTCCAGCAATAACCGTAACCCCTGACGGAAAAGGGTATGATCGTCTACTAATAGTATTGAATATTGGTCCATAATAAATGATTTAGCATAATACTGGATTTATGGTGTACCATATAAGAAGAAAACATCTTTCAGGCACAGTTTATTATGATCTCCATATTAAAACCTGCTCCGGGGTTGGTATGGATATGACATCTGCCTCGCTCAGATTTTATTCTGGAAAGAATATTAGTGAGCCCCCATCCTTTTTTTTCAGGGTGAAGCGATTCATAGTCAA
Organism: Bacteroidales bacterium; assembly: GCA_003557725.1. Classification (GTDB taxonomy): domain Bacteria; phylum Bacteroidota; class Bacteroidia; order Bacteroidales; family PWNQ01; genus PWNQ01. The sequence goes on from PWNQ01000023.1 coordinate 8,637, forward strand.
ACCCTTTTCCATCATCCATGTACCTTATATGCAACTGGTCGCCGGAAGTATAAATGTCCAGAAATATGCAACTGGCCTCTGCATGCTTAAGAGTATTTGTAATTAATTCACATATAATACGATAAATAGCAACCTCCTTGCTCAAAGAAAAGCGTTTATCTTCAATGGTATTGCTGTATTTAAAGGAAACTTTTTCTTTAAGGTTAAGCATATTGGCAAAAGACAGTATGGCTTTGTGCACGCCAAAGCTTTTAATAATATGTGGGTTAAGTTTGTTTGACAGCTCTTTTACGGTGTTGATGGATTCATCAATAAGCTGTTCTGAATTTTGCAGTACTTTTTTGCTTGCAGGCCCTGACGGGTTTAAAGCCAGTGAAGACAGGGACATTTTTACCATAGAGAGTAGTGGCCCCAGTCCATCATGCAGTTCCCTGGCAAATTTTTCCCGCTGTTTCTCTTCCGTACGCATGATGGCGGAAAGCAGGTGTGCTTCACTTTTTTCTTTTAGCTCTTCATATCTTTTTTGGATGTTAAAGATGCGCTTTATAAAGCTGAGGCTTAACAGCATAAGGACAGATATGGCCACCCCTATCCAGCTGCTTGTAAGGTTGCCTGCCAGTGCATAGTCCACCTCATAGACCTGCAGCAGCTCAATAAGCCTGCGAACTGCCATAAAAAAAAATCCGAAGGAAATAAGCCACCAGGCAACATTGGTACGGGTTCTTTTAACCAGAGAAAGTGCAATAAATGCCGTAGCAAACTGAAGAAGAACCGATAATATGAGGGCAATTTTTAGTGAAAGCATAGGTTTAATTTTTTATGAGTGCAGGCAGGAAAATTTAGATTAATAACTTTCGATACATATGGCCGCTTGATGTATTCAACCGTGTTCATTGGTGGTTAATTGCTCAGGCAGCTAACAGTTGCAGGATGTTCCCTGCCAGTTTACTGCTCCCAATTCGAAACAGGTCTTTGCAGAGCCATTGAGGGCCCAGGTGGGCACAGGTTAGCTTCATGTAAAACAGGGCTGTTTCAAGATGAGAGATGCCTCCGGATACTTTAATCCCTTTACGTTGGCCGGTTATTTCAGCCCATTGCTTAAGGCATTCACACATTATCAGGAATGGGCCGGGTTCTGCTCCCCGGGGACCTTTTCCTGTGGAGGTTTTTAGGAAGTCTGCACCCTGATGCAGGGCTATTTCTGCTGCTTTTACAATGTGATCAGGTTTTTGTAACTGGCTGGTCTCCAATATAACCTTCAGCGTAGCCTTTCCGGTAATGCTTCGGAAGCGGCCTATTTCATTTTGCACATATTGGTAATCCCGGGCCAGCAACCGTCCTCTGGAGATGACCATATCGATCTCATCCGCCCCGTTTTTCAGGGCGTATTCCGCTTCCTTTAGGCGTATTTCCAGTGGGCTTTGTCCGGAAGGAAAGGCCCCGGCCACACTGCAGACCTTTATAGGACTGTCCAGCAACCTTTGGCTAACCACGGGAATAAAAACCGGATAGGTACATACCGAGGCCGGGAAAACCGGCGGAGTAATACTCTCCGAGGGGAAAAGCACATGGTCACAGTGACGTTCAACCTGGCGGGGAGTATCCAGGTCGCCTAGAATTGTGTGGTCGGTACAGCTTAATAAAAACCTGAGAGCCTCATGCTTGGAAGAAAAGGGCAGGTTGGCTGACTGGCTGAGATGAACAGGATCGGGAGAAAAATCATGGGAAATATGTAACAAAGGGCGTTTCATCGGGTATCAGTTATGGGTTATCCGATCACTGTACTTCCATTTTAACCTGATCAATACGGGTGTCACTGGCCTGCAGAATGATGAACTTATAGTTTTCCACAAATATCTCTGAGCCTGCATCGGGGATGTTTTCGTGATGGTGAAGGATATATCCGGCGAGTGTCTCAAAGTCTTCTGTTTCCGGAAGGCCAAAATTGTACTTTTCATTGAGCATGTCGATTTCCAGGCGTCCGGAAAAGATATATTCGTTCTCCCCCGTCTTTTTTTCTATGAGCTCATCGATATCGTACTCATCTTCAATTTCTCCGAATATTTCTTCAATAACATCTTCAAGGGTTAATATCCCTGCCGTTCCTCCGAATTCATCCAGTACCACAGCAATGCTTTTATGTTCTTTGATCAGTTGTGTGAGCAGTTGGTTTGCCATCATGGTTTCCGGGACATAAAGGATGGGTTTGAGGATTTGCTTTATGGAGTTGGGCTTTTGAAACATGTCATAGGCATGGGTATATCCTATGATGTTATCGATTTGCTGCCGGTAGATTATTATTTTGGAGTGTCCGCTTTCTACGAAGGTTTTGCGTAGTTTTGCGATGGTGTCGTTTTCTTCCAGGGCAACGATCTCGGTTCTGGGGATCATGCATTCCCTGAGCCGGATATTTTTAAAATCGATAGCATTGTGGAGCATTTGCATTTCCGGCTGAAGCAAGTCATCTTCTTGTTTTTTCCCCATGGTATATTCTTTCACATAATTGTCCAGGTCAACGGGAGTTAAGGGGTGGGCTTTGGGTTGGAAGTCCAGTTTGAACAGGTTGTTAAGGATCAGCTTTGCCAGGCTGAAAAAGAAGATGTTCAAGGGGTAAGAGAGCAGGTAGATCAGCTTTAGGGGGATGGCAAAGAGGGTAAGTGCGCGGTTGGCATATACACGAAAAACCACTTTGGGCAGAAATTCGGCGGTAATTAGAATAACCAAAGTGGCCAGAATGGTTTGAGAAAGGAGCAGGAAAGATTGCTTTTGGGCCAGTGTCGGGAACAATTGCTGGAGCCAGGGTTCAATGATCCTGGCAGCAGCTATCCCGTAGATCACCAAAGTGATGTTATTGCATAACAACAAAGCGGAGATAAAGCTGGAGGGGGATTTGACAAACCCGGAGAGGATCCTCCCGCTGATCTTTTGCTTTTGTTTATCCAGCTCTACCAGCAGCTTGTTGGCACTGATAAATGCAATCTCAGTGCCAGAAAAAAAGGCGGAAAGGATTATGGTAACAAATATGATAATCCAGGTTGGGTCCATAACATGGGGGCTAATTTCCTGCCAAAAATACAAATTTGTTTGGTGAGTTAGCGTTTTTGTAAGGAATTATCCTGGGGGCTGCTCATAAACTCATCATCAAGATATATCACCCCTCTGGGGTTTTTTATGATCCAGTTTTCCATGGATTCGTCTGCCTCCAGGCTGTCACCGTAAATAATTCTGTCATCGGTAGTAAT
>PWNQ01000043.1 GCA_003557725.1 Bacteroidales bacterium
CCCTTTAGCTCCGAAGGCCCCCCCCTGAACCTGTCGCAACTGATCTGTGGCTCCGAAGGAACACTGGCCCTGATTACTCAAATCAAGCTGAACCTTACACCTCTGCCGCCGGAACATAAAGGCCTGCTATGTGTTCACTTTCATTCGCTGGATGAGGCCTTCCGGGCCAACCTTATCGCCCTGGAGTATGAGCCCGGCGCCATAGAGCTGATGGATGACAAGGTGCTGGAACAGACTAAAAACAATATTGCACAGCGCAAAAACCGCTTCTTTATCCGGGGCAACCCCAAGGCAGTGATGATCATCGAGTGGGCCCGGGACTCCCAACAGGAGGTACATCAGCTGGCAACAGCAACGGAAAAAGCCCTCAGAGCAAAAGGGATGGGTTACCACTTCCCGCTGGTCACCGGGAAAGATATGGCCAGAGTGTGGGAGCTGCGAAAAGCCGGACTGGGCGTGCTTAATAACATGCCGGGAGATAAAAAACCCGTGGCCGTAGTGGAAGATACGGCCGTGCACCCGGAACAACTGCCTCATTTTATGAAGGCCTTCCAGGAACTGCTCAAAACGCTAAACCTGAGCTGTGTATATTATGCACACATCGCCACCGGCGAACTGCACCTGCGGCCCGTGCTCAACCTTAAAGACCCTGCAGACGTGGAACGATTCCACCAGGTGGCCCTGGAAACAGCCAAACTGGTGAAAAAATTCCGGGGAGCCCTCAGCGGAGAACATGGCGACGGACGACTCCGGGGAGAATTCCTGCCACTCATGCTGGGAGAAGATAACTATCAGCTTCTTAGAAAACTAAAATATACCTGGGACCCCCATAACATCTTTAACCCGGGAAAAATCGTGGACGCCCCTTCCATGAAAAATAACCTGAGGTATACACCGGGAACACCCCACAGGGATATACCCACCATTATGGACTTCTCCGCTACACAGGGCGTGCTGAGGGCCGCAGAACAGTGCAACGGATCGGGCGATTGCCGAAGAAGTAACCTCGCCGGTGGAACAATGTGCCCCACATATAAAGCAACCCTGGACGAAGAAATGACCACCCGGGCCAGAGCAAATATCCTTAGAGAATTGCTTACACGCTCGTCTCAAATCAATCCATTCCAAAATAAAGAAATATACCAGGTAATGGATAGTTGTTTGTCATGTAAAGCCTGTAAAGCCGAATGTCCGTCTAATGTGGACATCACTAAATATAAGGCTGAATTTCTGTTCCAGTATTATAAAAAATACCCGGCACCATTGCGGACACGTCTTATATCCAATATCTCAAAACTGTATCAACTGGGAATGATATGGCCGGCAGTATTTAACTTCTTTGTGTCAAACCCTTTGATATCTAATGTGTTCAAAAAAATGACGGGCTTTGCTCCCCAACGGACCATCCCGGTAATAGGAAAGTATACCCTGCGCCAATGGATAAAAAGAAATGGAACCCGTCTGAAGCCTAAAGAGAAAAAAGGAGAAGTGGTGCTATTTATGGATGAGTTCAGCAACTATAACGATGTGGCGGTGGGTATCAAGGCTGCTAAACTGCTGGTAGCTTTAGGCTATGAAGTGCATACCACACCCCATAAACCCAGTGGGCGGGCCTGGATGTCCAAAGGAATGCTGAAAAAGGCCAGAAAGCTGGCTACAGCTAATGTGACCATGCTGAAGGATAAAGTGAACCTGCAACGACCACTGGTAGGTATCGAGCCGTCAGGCATCTTATCCTTCCGTGATGAATACCCCGATCTGGTGGGAGATGAGCTGAAAAGCCAGGCCCGGGAACTGGGGAAATGGTGCCTGTTGTTTGATGAATTTATTGTAAGGGAAATAGATAAAGGCCATATCAGTCCCGCAGCATTTACCAATGCAAAGCAACATGTGCTGCTCCATGGTCACTGCCACCAAAAGGCTTTGGCATCCACCGGTCACTCACGTCAGATGCTGGAGCTGCCGGAAAATTACTCGGTGGAAGAGGTGCCCGGCGGATGCTGCGGAATGGCAGGTGCCTTTGGGTATGAGAAAGAACATTATGAGCTATCTATGAAAGTGGGCGAACTAAACCTGTTCCCGGCAGTGAGAAAAGCAGCGGAAAATACCCTTGTCGCCGCCCCGGGGACCAGTTGCAGACACCAGATCAAAGACGGAACGAAAAGGATGGCCCTGCACCCGGTGGAAGTGCTGTACCAGGCCCTGAGAACCTAGTGCCGTGGGATAACAGATGCACCGGCCATTAATACAGAAAGAAATGACCGGACGAAATGGGGATAGCGTGTTTTTTAAGGAAGTCAATAGTGAAAATAATAGTATATTTGGCGGGGAAATTATAGTAAATCTATTAACCATAAAAACGTTATCATGAAAGCAATTTTTTTTACCCGGTATTTATTTATGAGCCTGCTGGCTGCATCCTTGTTGCTATGGGTTGGCTGTGACAAAGATGATGATGAGGACAGTATCAGTTATGGCAGTGTCAAAGACACGGAAGGCAACACTTACAAGACAGTGACCATCGGTTCTCAGACCTGGATGACACAGGACCTTCGGACCACCAAGCTTAACACAGGGTTGGCTATTTCGGAGATCCAGGATAGTACGCAATGGTCTGAAACGTCTGATCCTGCTTTTAGCTGGTATAATAACGACCCGTCGGACGGTGGCAGCAAGTACGGAGCCCTGTATAACTTTTATGCTGTAGAGACCGGCAGGCTGTGTCCATCGGGCTGGAAGGTGCCCTCCCGGTCTGACTGGAATAAGCTAATTGACTACCTGTCCGATAATGGCTATAACGAAAAAGAAGGCCAGGCACTGAAGGCCACCAGCGGATGGCACGACAAAGGCAATGGAAAGGATCCCTATGGCTTTAAGGCCCTTCCATCCGGCTATCGAACCCAGGACGGACTGTTTGTATACCGTGGACAACAACTGTACATGTGGAGCAGTAGTAAGCGATACGGCTCCAAGTCGTGGTGCCGGTCGCTCTACTTTGTATATGATCATTCACTGGAGAACGACGCATACCGGACCAATGGCATGGCCGTTCGCTGTATGAAAGGCTGAGTCTAACCAATAACCCTTCCGGGAAGCCAAAAACTCATAATGTTATGTCAGGACAAACCTTTGCAGAGAAGTTTTTTCAAGCTCCATCAGGGAGTATTGTGTTCAAACGCCCTCACATTGTGCTTTCTCATGATAACACGGCAAGTATTTTCAAGACTTTCCAGAAGATGGGCGGCACCACCCTTTTTGATCCATCCCAATTGCTGGTGGTTTTGGATCATAATGCACCTCCTACCAATGCTAAGCTTGCCAATGACTACCAGCAAATCCGTGAGATGGTTAAGGAGCAGGGGGTAAGGCAGTTTCATGATATTGGCTCTGGGATATGCCATCAGGTGATGGCACGTTATGCCCGTCCGGGCATGCTTATTGTCGGCAGCGACAGCCATACCTGTACTGCCGGGGCGTTCAATGCCTTTGCGGCAGGCATCGATCGCACGGAAACTGCCGGCTTGTGGAGCCAGGGAGAGACCTGGTTCCGGGTGCCAGAGACCCTGAAGATCACCCTAACCGGCCAACTGCCGCCCGGAGTATATGCCAAAGACCTGTCTTTATGGATCATCGGCATGATCGGCTCCAGCGGGGCCGATTATATGTCCATCGAATACCATGGTCCTGCCGTGGAAGACCTTTCCTTGTCACAGCGGATGACCCTGGCCAACCTGGCATCAGAAATGGGAGCAAAAAATGCGGTGTTCCCCGCCGATCAAGTGCTGGAGAAGTACCTGGGGGAGCCCTTCCAGAGCCTTTGGGCCGATGATAACGCCATTTATGCCAGAGAGATACATATACACCTGAATGACCTGTTTCCCGTTGTGGCTGCCCCACACCACGTGGATAACGTGAAAGCCCTGAGCAGCGTGGCTGGAACTCCCGTTCATCAGGCCCTTATCGGCACCTGTACCAACGGCAGGCTGGACGACCTGCGGGAGGCTGCCGGCATACTTAAAGGAAAAGCAGTGCACCCAAATACCCAACTGCTGGTGATCCCCGCCTCTAAACAAGTGTACCTGGATGCCATGAAAGAAGGGATCGTCAGAACCATTATGGGAGCCGGAGGAAATATCCTGACCACCTCCTGCGGGCCATGCCTGGGAACAGGGCAGGGAATCCCCGCCGACAACCATAACGTGATCTCCACAGCAAACCGCAACTTTAAAGGACGAATGGGCAACAAAAATGCCTCCATATACCTGGCTTCCCCCGCAGCCGTAGCCATGGCCGCCGTGAAAGGCGAGATCACCGACCCCAGACCCGTGACCGCCAAAAACCATTACCCATATTCAGTGAAAGAAAGCCATACGGTGGATATAACCGAAGAGGAAAACCGTAAAGAGAAAAATGTGTGGAACTATGCGGACGTGAATAACCTGAACACCGACCAAATGTTCGCCGGAAACCTTACCTATAATATCTCCAGCGCTGAACCGGAAAAGATCATGCCCCACCTGTTCCAGGGATTCGATACACGATTTGCCAAAAATGTGAAAGAGAATGATGTGATCATCGCCGGAGAAAACTTTGGCTGTGGCAGCTCCAGGGAGCATCCTGCCGTAGGGCTGGCATATGCCGGTGTGGCCGCCGTAGTGGTGAAGTCCGTAAACCGGATATTCTTCCGGGCATCGGTCAACCAGGGATTGCCCATTATCGTGATGCCGGAAGCCGTGGAAGCATATAAGCCCGGAATGGAGGTTCACGTGAACCTGAGCCAGGGAAAGATCACCGCCGGAAACCAAACCTTTTCCTTTAAACCATTGCCGGAGAAGCTTATGGAGATATTTAGGAAAAAAGGACTGGTGAATTATATAGCTGATCGCGCCGAACCTTCGCGCCGCTTATAATAGCATCAGGGTTTACTTCAGCAGTCCGGGGCGTCTTATCCGGGTTCTTTTTTCCGCCTGTTCATTGCGCCATTGGCTGATTTTTTGGTGGTTTCCCGACAGGAGCACTTCCGGCACCTTATGTCCCCGGAACACTGCCGGCTTGGTATATACCGGTGGTGCCAGCAGGTCGTCCTGGAAAGAGTCGGACAGGGCAGAGGTCTCATCGCCCAGCACGCCGGGGATCAGTCGTACAATGGCATCAGTGAACAGTGCGGCGGGCAGCTCGCCTCCCGACAGCACATAGTCGCCGGAAGAGTACTCGCTGGTTATATATATATCCCGGATACGCTGGTCGATGCCCTTGTAATGTCCGCACAAGATAATCAGATTGCTGAAAGTGGACAGGCGGTTGGCATCGCTTTGTTCAAACCGCTTGCCGTCCGGGCTGGTATAGATCACCTCATCATAGGAGCGCTGGTCAAGCAACTTATCCATAATAGCCGCCACCGGTTCAATGCGCATTACCATGCCTGCGCCGCCACCATATGGATAATCATCGGTGCTGCCGTACTTGTTCACCGGATAGTCCCGGGGATTATGAAAGTATATGGATACCTTTTCCTTATCCCGGGCACGTTTAACAATGGAGTGGTCGAAAGGGCCCTGGATCATTTCCGGAAAAAGGGTGATAATATCTATACGCATAACAATAGCAGGTTTTTGTCATATGCCGGTTTTTTTCGGGGAAAAGCCGGCCCATGATTGTGTGTTATCTACTTATGGTCAGGGATTTGGTTAAAATACTTCTTGATCTCCCGATGAACTACCGGTGCCAGGAGGATCAGTGCAATAAGGTTGGGGATGGTCATAAAGGTGATCACCATATCCACAAAGTTCCATACAATATCTATTTTTCCCAGGGCGCCCAGGAACACAAACAGACCAAACACATACCGGTAGATTTTCACTTTTTTCCATCCGAAGAGATATGCGGTAGCCTGTGATCCGTAGTATGACCAGCTGATCATGGTCGAGAAAGCGAAGAGCACCAGGGTAGCGGCCACGAGATGTTCTCCCATAAAGCCCAGGTTAATGGGGTCCAGTCCGGAGGTAAACGCGATAGCGGTCATAGTAATGCCTGCTTCTCCGCTGGTCCATGCGCCGGTGGTGATGATCACCAGTGCGGTGAGGGTGCAAACGCAAATGGTGTCGATGAACGGCTCCATTGCTGCCACCAGTCCTTCCCGCAACGGGTGTTCTGTTTTTGCTGCCGAGTGGGCAATAGCTGCGGAGCCCTGGCCTGCCTCATTGGAAAATAGTCCCCGGGCAACGCCATAGCGCAGCGCAATGATAAAAGCGGACCCCATAAAGCCGCCCTTGGCCGCTGTACCGGTAAATGCATCCGTGAAGATCATGGCCATGGCTCCGGGAATGGCCTGCCAGGAGACCACCAGGATCACTCCGGCCCCCAACAGGTAAAAGAAGGCCATAAAAGGAACCAGGCGGGCGGTAACCTCCGCAATACGCTTGATGCCGCCAATGATAACCAGCAATACCAAAATGGTGATCACAAAGCCCGATAATACAGTGGAGATATCATAATTGCTGTTCAGGATGTCGGCCATAGAGTTGGACTGGGCCATATTGCCCGTGCCAAAGGAGCATAGAATGGTGGCGAAGGCAAACACTAACGCCAGCCAGCGCGAATACTTGCCCATCAGTCGCTTCAGACCAAACTCCATATAATACATGGGGCCACCCGCAATGGTGCCGTCCTCATGCTTTTTGCGGTACATCTGACCTAAAGTGCATTCCACCAACTTGAGCATCATACCAAAAAATCCGGTGATCCACATCCAGAAAATGGCCCCGGGGCCACCATAGTATATGGCCAGGGCTACCCCAACAATGTTTCCCGTGCCAACAGTAGCCGATAATGCGGTGGTAAGGGCCCGGAAATGATTGATGTCCCCGGTGTCATCCTTGTTGTCATACTTCCCCCGAATAATGGCAATGGCATGACCAAAGCCGGTAAACTGAAGGAACCGGAACCGAATGGTGAAATAAATGCCCGTGGGAACCAGTAAAAATAAAATCAAATAGCCCCCTACATACTGGTTGTATGAGCTGATAGCATGGTCAATGTAAAATAATACCCGGTCTCCAAACTGTAAAATCTCTTCCATAGCGCTGGTTTTATCGATTTTTGAGGGCCAAAGATAAATTTTTTACCCAGTTCATCAGAGTAATTATAATTATTATTTTTTGTAATTTTGGAAAATAATTTAAGCGTCCAGTCTAAAAAGGTTATTTTTGATTTTCAGCGGATGTAAAAAATGTGTGTTTATAGACCGGACTCATTTAACCAGTCAGATTATGAGTATACTTGTGAACAAGTTTTCCCGGGTTCTGATTCAGGGATTTACGGGTAGTGAGGGCAGTTTTCACGCCCAACAGATGATAGACTACGGCACGGAGGTGGTTGGTGGGGTGACACCGGGAAAAGGCGGGACGGAGCACCTTGGGAAGCCGGTGTTTAATACCGTGAAAGAGGCCGTATCCCGAACAAAAGCGGATGTATCCGTTATCTTTGTTCCACCTCCCTTCGCTGCAGATGCCATTATGGAGGCGGCCTCCGCAGGCATAAAAGTGGTGATATGCATCACCGAAGGCATCCCGGTAAACGATATGATAAAGGTGAAAGCGTACCTTTCGGACAAAGATACCCGCCTGATCGGGCCCAACTGTCCGGGCGTGATCACTCCCGGCGAAGCCAAGGTGGGCATTATGCCCGGGTTTATCCACCAACCCGGTGAGGTGGGCATCATTTCCCGGTCGGGGACACTTACCTATGAAGCAGTAGACCAGCTTACCAAGGCCGGTTTGGGGCAATCCACAGCCGTAGGCATCGGCGGTGACCCGGTGCCGGGAACCACCACCAAAGAGGCTATGCAACTGTTTATGGAGGACCCCGGCACCAAAGGGATCGTGCTCATCGGTGAGATCGGCGGAAATATGGAGGCCGAAGCAGCGCAGTGGGTGAAAGAGCATGGTACCAAACCCGTAGTAGCCTTTATCGCCGGTGCAACAGCACCAAAAGGACGTACAATGGGCCACGCCGGAGCCATCGTAGGGGGCGAACAGGATACCGCACAAGCAAAAAAGAAAATCCTAAAAGATGCCGGAGTCCACGTGGTAGAATCACCCGCCCATATGGGAACAACCATGGCCAGCGTAATGAAGAAATAAACAGAGGATACATCCGGAGGGAACGGAGTGACCAGGAGAGGGGAGATGCCGGAAAGAGAAAAAAGGGTGGCAAAGATAGGCTTATAGCTCCAAACGGGTCTGTATGGCTTTTACATCCTTTTCCAGCTTCTTTACCGCATCAATGATCTGCCCTTTGGGGGTGTTGGGCTCGGGCACCTCCGAGCTGATGTAATGGATGAACTTCCATACCTCCCGGATATCCGATGCATTGATATCATAGGGTTTATACAATGGATTTAACGAATACAGGCGCAAAGCGCGGCGTTCTTTTAGCTTGTTTTCCACTACCTTGAACACTATCCCATCATCCACAGTGAGGATAATATAGGGACGCTGTGACCGGATGGTCCGCCAGTTTTCAATAAACTCTCCCGTCACCCACGACCCGTCCGGGATGGGCAGCATGGAGTCACCACTGACCTGAAAAGTACGGTACTTGCGCTCACGTGACAGAAATGGTAGCTGAAAAGTGGGAAGCACCTTCAGATATTCAGGGTCTGCATAGCCGCTGCGATAGCCAGCCCTGGCCTTCTCATCCACCAACTCAATGTTCTCCTCATTGTCCTGGTCTACCGTGGTGGCTAATACACGGATGCCAGTGCCGGAGATATAGCTGTCATGACCGCGTTCCAGCTGAATCAGCTGACTTTCAGACATCGTTCTTAGGTCTGCCTTGAGCAAAGTGTCCAGACTGATATGAAAATAACCCGAGATGAGAACCAAAGTGTCAATGCCAGGCTGTGCCACCTCATTCTCGTAACCCGACAGGGTGCTGCGCTTCACGCCTAACTCCAACGCCAGATCTGCCTGGGTGTAGCCGCGACGCTTGCGCAATATCTTGAGATTACTGCTGAAAATACTCATAAACCTGTATGAATTGATTAAAATATGGGCAAAGATATGATAAAATTCCCGGAATTTGGTAAGAATCGGCTAATCGGTTAATCGTTTTTCAATACCGGACTCATTGCTGAGTTCAAAAAAGTGAGTAGTTTTGTTTTTAAATTTGCCCCGGGCCCTAAAGGGTGAAGTTGTCGATAATGGTATGTGACGGACGGACAGCAGCAGGTGGTCAGGGAACAAAAGCAGGATATATGGACAGGTTTTGGGTTTACTTTTTGTGTTTTTGGCTGGGCGGACTTTTTGCGTGCAATTCCGGCAGCGAGGACAGCCGGGACGGGGAGCAGGAGGAAGCACCGTTGGCCCATAGCGCCACCATAGTTGAGGATGAAGCAGCACGGGAAAGGGGGGGAGACCGTACCTCCGTGGCCCACTCCCCGGCGGTGGATAGCTCTGATGTGGTCACTAATGAACTGGAAAAAAGATACAGAGAGATGGGTTTAGAGGATGTTCGGGAGCATATCCCGGAAATATGGGTTGACCTGAAGTACAGCACCAGCGATAACTTTCTGGGATTTGACGTCTATGGCGATCTGACAACCGCATACCTGCAGCATGACGGCATTGTAATGCTGAAAAAGGCCCATGCCCTGCTCCGGGAAGAGCTTCCCGGGCATACGTTTATCATCTATGATGCGGCCCGGCCTGCCTCCGTACAGCAAAAAATGTGGGACGCTATCGACGTCCCCGAACACCAAAAGTTTTGGTATGTAGCACCCCCGGGAAAAGGATCGCTGCATAACTACGGGATGGCAGTGGACCTGACCATCGCCGACTCGCTGGGAAGACCACTGGACCTGGGAACACCATTTGACCACTTTGGCAAGCTGGCATACCCACGCTATACGAAAAAGTACCTGGAAAAAGGGGAGCTGTCAAACCATCAGGCCAATAACAGAGCACTGCTTATACGCATTATGCACCAGGCCGGCTTTTCAGTGGCCCGAACGGAATGGTGGCATTTTAATGCTACCTCTCTGGAAAATGCCAGAGAAAGGTATCCAAAGGTGCCCTAAAATTGGCTTAATCATTTTGAAAACCTTGTTAACAAAATGATTATAATTAAATGGATTAATGGAGAACACAGATGCTAAGATCAAAGCCAGCCGGGAATGCAATTTGAGGTTTATTGCCCGGCCAGGATTCTAAGGGTTATTCCAATGTCATCATGAATAAAGTTATCTCTCAGGTTATCAAAAACTGACCTTGAGCCATAATTGATATTCCAGTTAGTCCGGTCGATTAAAAATTGAGGCGCCACAAGCTCAATTTTGTCATCATCAAACATGATATTGGCTTTAAAGCTGATGTTTTTGCTAATATCTTTTATGGTAAGGTTCCCGGAGACCTCATGGGTCATTTTTAATCCGCCTTTAGCTTCTTCCCCGGGTTCCTCTTTGCCCACTTCTTTAACTTCCGTAATATGAAAGGTTATGGTAGGAAAGGTGTCCGTGTTAAAGAAATCCGAAGATTTAAGGTGGCCTGTAAGCTTTTGATTTTCATCGGGATCTTTAAGGTCCTCCACCGTAAGATTGGCCACATCCAAAGAAAATCTGCCACCGGTAATAACATTTTTATTTCGGTTTACCTTCCCTTTAATAATAGGGACAAAGCCGTAATGTTCACCCGTGGGCTTTGTTCCAAGCCATTTTACAGAGCTTTTATCTGTATTTACAGTTAAAGCATCATCTTTCGATTCTTTAACTTCCTGAGCATCCCTTGCCTCAGATCTGTCCCCTTCGGGGCTTTTGCATGCCTGAGCCAAACTTACGGTAATAATCGTAAGCGCCAGAAATTTGAGTGTTTTTGTTTTCATAGATTTCTTGTTTGTTGTTAATGATATTGTTCAAACAATTATAAAGCGGTTTGGTTAAAAAGAAATTAAAAAAAATGATAAGGTGAAGCCATTCATAACCAATAAAAAAACAGAAACTGAGAGAAAACCCTTTGTATATGCATTAATAATGGTTTTATAAAAGCCACGAATGCACGAATAATTCGTCTTCAATTGGTGCATTGGTGGCTTAGTTTAGAATTATTATTAGATTTGTGGACTATATTGGATTGAAGATTTCAGACCGGAATCCTGATTTGTAGCTCCGGAAACCGTAGCAGCTTAGGAGTTTGCCAAAATCCTCACGGCTCTCGGTTTTACTCCAAGCTTATAGAAGTGAAACCCCATTTTAAACAATAAATATTATGGATGCAACTACTTCCGTTTTTACATATCCCCACTAGACTACTTATGCGGTGGGCATAGGAATATTGAGCTGGCTGAGCTTTTTGATATCTGGAAAACCCATTGCCACATCCACCACATTTGCCCGAACCGGAGGGATGATTGAAAAAATGATCAGGGTATTTGTTGCTTTGCCCGGAGGAGTTATCCTGGGCTTTGGAGCACGTTTTGCCGGTGGCTGTACCAGCGGGCACGGCATTAGTGGTGCCCTGCAACTGGCTGTTTCATCCTGGATATCAGCTATCTTCTTCTTCGTGGGGGGAATTATTACGGCACACTTATTATTTAAAGTTTTGATCTGATACAATGGATAAAGAAAAATAATATCCGCGCATCCGTGGAACAAAAAAACATACACATGAAACGCCCATGACAGGATTTTTGACACACAGGAGGATGATTATTTCCTTACGGAAAGCTCCCGCGCGCGCCCCTCTAACTCCCCTAAAGGGGAGGACCGGGCCAACC
>PWNQ01000089.1 GCA_003557725.1 Bacteroidales bacterium
ATGGTAGGATACTTCTCCAGTTTGTGGATCAATCTGCTGTTCCTCTGCTTTTTTCAATTCTCTTATAAGCGCTTCCCTTGTAATTGCTTCAGCCGCCATCTTTGTCTTACCAATCTCCCGAAGCATTCTTGCTCCCACTCCCATTGCCGTACCCTTCCTACATCGACCCGAAGGTCCGACAAGTACTATGTATAAATTAGGATAGAATGTAATCTCTCCCCACTCAAGGAAGCACTTACGTTCAAGCATTGATGCGATCACTGATATAGCAACCCACTCACGATACAATAGAGGTGGTTCACTATTATCCGTATACTGTTTATAACTACTAATCCAGTCGTCTAGTTCTCTGTCCACGTTAGAGCAATGTTAGATCATTAAAAATTTCTATTCTGTAGTGATACTATTTCTTTGTTACTTCATAATCCCTTATCTTTCTAAAGTTCCTAATTGTACTATCCCACACACGACCATCAGGGAAGAATACACTATGTATCTTCACGCAGTCAAAGTCAGGAATGATTTTTAGGTATGTGAAATTTCTACTGCCACGTCCGCCCTCAGGATGAGGTCCTGGATATCGTGACCAGTTACGTTCATTACGAAGTTCATCCCTCATACGATTGTAAGCACTCTCGCTTTCAGGAAATTTAAACCATCTTATTGTACCGCCCTCCCGAGTGGTGAAGCCCCACTTGAAGAGTTCCTTTTTCTTTGGCGTTATCTCGTTTCCTGTAAATATCTTAACCACGATACACTCCGTCTTTGATATGAGTTATTAATTCTTCTACATCCATGCCCTGAACATTTGCTACTTCTCTCCCATTCTTAAAATCATGAGGAAGTATTTTTAAGTCACACGGAATACTGAATGTACGTCCTCTAAATGTTAGTGGAGTGCTGAGTGATTCTGCTATCCCTTTAATAATCCTTGTATGTTCTCTAATAGGAGTACTAAGTGGGATTTGAAATACTATACTATCATGTACTTGATTTAATATCTTCACAGGGCTATACTGATCCTGATTATAATATATGTGTATGAGTCCACGTCTGTTTATTACGTCAGCGATTGTACTCTGCGGTATGAATGCATATGCTTCTTCAAATAACTGATATGACCATCTGTCAAGGAAGAGATATTTTCGACCAAGAAGATTTTCGAGAGTCCTTGTACTACTAATCCTATCTCGTACCCAGTTATGATATTTCCTCACGCCGTTGTAAGCACTATGATATTGTCTGTGAATCATGTCACCTTCATGGTCAGGAATCTCTACCTGATAAGCAAACGCCTTATGACCTTGACCGTAGTTAAAAGCATGGTTTGCCTTCTTCCCCCAAAACCTGTGGGTATATTCTCCCGTTCCAATATCTTCACACTTAATACCTTCCTTATTCATCTGCGCAATCTCATCTTCAGGAATCCCGAATACATATGATGCAGTACGGCTGTGAATATCTATACCATTCTCGAACGCTTCGATCATCTTAGGCTCTGGAGCAATGTATGCAACTATCCTATTCTCTGCTTGTCCAAGGTCAATCTCATACGCTACATGATTATGGTCGCTGAGCATGTATTGCTTCATCAAGGGAGGCTGATTCTGAAGATTAGCACCCGTACCGAAGATTGTCTTACTACTACTAAGCCGTCCAGTCTTGGCACCAACAGGATTCATTGACGTACGCACACGGTCATCATCATCGAGGGACATCTCAAGATACGTTCCCCGGAGTTTTCCAAGCTTACGCATCTCAAGGAGGATTTCTGCTTCCCTAAGCCCATCACGACTTTGTGTTCCACGAGCAAGACGTACGAGGGCTCCTTCATTTGTAGTCGGCTTACCTTTATTCTTATATGGCGGAATACCAAGACCTCCATCTTTCTTACTCCCGTAAAAGTATTCCATTAATTGCTTAGGACTACGAGGGTTTATTTCACTTCCTACAATTTCATTTAATTCTTCTTGTAATTCATCCAGCTGCTTCTCAACTATCTCACTATGATTACTCAGACCATCAACGTCCATCCTAATTCCATGCTCAGTCATATATAAGAGTGGCTCAATCAGGCGGCGTTGCTTCTCATAAGTCTCAAGATTTCCGCCGCGTTCAAGATCGCTAAGCATCCGTGGGAGTGCTTCCATCAGGACTATACTATCCTTAGCATTATATGTCCAGAATTGTTCGTTGTGAACATCAAGGCTTTTGAATAAATCCTTACCCTCATCCTTATAATATGGTATGTCTGTGTATATGCTAGTAATGAAGCCAAGACCTTTAGGAAAGTCAGGATACTGTATTGCCTGTGCGATCATTGTATCGTGGAGATTCTGACTCTTGATACCATACTTACGAAATAGGAAAGTACTATCGAATGTTACGTTCTGCCCGACACTCTCTATATTCGGGTCTTCGAGTATAAGAGCAATTCGTTTCCATATTTCATATTCCTGTTCGACAGAGAAGTACTCACGCCCGCCGTCATAGAATGGAATACTTATTGCAGTGTCAGCATTGTATGCAAAACTAATACAACTTACTTCTCCATACGATACTTCGATATCAAATGCAATTCTTTAATGTTTCCTACACTCTTCAAGAAAGTCAAGGCATTGATAGTAATGTGGGCGTACTATATATTCACGTGGCTTGTAGTAAGTAGTAGGATCATGCTGTTCCTTCAATACTCTCTTTAGGTCAAATGATATGAAGTGTCGCCATATATACTGACGCAGTGCAGCGGCGGGATGAATGATAGGAAGTACTTTATACTTACCTTTTCCGTCTGGTCTATCTATCACTGACTCAAGCTTCGATCCACGCCACTTAGTGATACCGAGTTGACCTGTTAAGGTATATAAGGGGACTGCGCCTACTGCTACAATGACATTAGGATTTACTTCTCTAATCTCATCAAACAGGAATTCTTTATACTTCTCATAATG
>PWNQ01000108.1 GCA_003557725.1 Bacteroidales bacterium
ATGCCAAGAATCTGGCGGTAGAGCTCGCGATCGTGCATAAAACTGGACTTGAATCTGGGCCAACCTGTAGCCTATCCGAACCGGCCAGCCCACACAAAATCGGGAAGAGCCCAATTAATAAGCCACTCGAAGCGGGAGTAAGACGGCACCTTTTCACTTCTCGAGCAACCAAGAAGCTTCCGATCTTGAAATCGAACTGCCCGTCTGTCTCCCTCCCGCAAATTGGTGGCACGAAGCACCGAACTCTTCGGCATGATGACGTCTCGACTTTGAGGTCTTTCATGTGCAAGGGCCGAAGAAGCCAACATGATGATCCAGAGGCTCAAGCGAGATGAACGGGAATTCCACAATTGAGCCCGATTCGGGCGTCGATCTACTTTCACGCTGGTGCCTCAACCTATTTTCCGATGCGGTCATGAAGTGGCGCTATCCACATGATTCAATGATAAGACTTTCCTTTAAATTCCACAAACACACAAACAAGGCTCGGACCGCGCTGCAATAAATTCGATATGGAGGCCACTTAGATCCACTCTGCTTGTCTAGCTTTCTCGTAGAGCGAGCATATCATAGTGATTTCCACTTCCAATCTTTTCAAATTTAGTAAAGCCCGCTTTTTCCAAGTAGGCGATAATCTCATCAACATTAACCCACGCTTCATCTACTTCAAAATAGATCTCCACTATATTTTGAGCAAAAGACGCGGCATTGAGTTGCTCGATCACTTCGCACTCAAAACCCTCAACATCAACCTTTACCACAATACGATGCCCAAGGCTATCGATAAATTCATTTAGGCCCTCGTAGTTTATCACCTTGATTCGTCGCTTTAGAACCTCGGTATTTAGCTTTGAATCCGCTCTAGTGAACGATGCACCTCCACTATGGTTGGGCTTCATTATTAATGTAGCCTCCCCAGCCTCTCTACCAATAGCCCTCTCAATTGGTACGCATTTTCTCTCAACTCCATTTATACAAATATTCCTAACTAGAAACTCATAGGTAGATGGCATTGGCTCAAACGCATACGATACAATGCAGTACTCATTCATTGCCGCACCGATCGCATACAAACCTTGATTAGCCCCAATATCAAGGAAAATAAATGGCTCGCGAATCTCTGCAATCCTATTCCAGTAAAAGTAGCCGTAACTTCCTCGAAGATAAAATTGAAATGTCTTATCCTCGTAGTTTGATAATAGCTTTACTCCGTAAACGGATTTCACTACCCGTAAACGCATCCATTTTTTTACTGCAAGGGTAAATGGAAAAATTCGCCAGCGAATGCTCTTGGACAATCGGTTGAAAATCTTCAACTTTTTAGTGTGGTTATATTTTCTACTTGCTGCCATGATATCTATCAAGAAATTGTTTTATTGCGCCGATTGAGAACGTGAGTGATCAGTCAGATAGCTTACGGCTACGACCGAAATCCAGATCGATTCGCCAGCACCAAGCAGTAAGACTTATACCTAATTGCCTGGACAGACTTTAAGCAACCTTTCACATCCTCTCTTTGTAAATGAGTTGCCTAAAGTGGCGCTCATATATAAGGACATTTTTATCTGGATTGAAGTTTTCCGTGATGAACTCCATTGAATTCGAGGATATAGTCATTAATTGATGAGGTTTTTTCGTAATGCATTTGATTTTCTCACACCACCGGGAAGGATCATTCTTAACCAAGAGACCATTCTCACCATCTTTTATGAACAGATTCAACGGCGAAACATCCGAGGCCAAGACCGGCAAACCCAGCGCCATAGCCTCAATGATCGATTTGCCTAAACCTTCATATTCTGTGCAGTGGCACATCAATTGCATGTTCTCAAGTACGGGCCAAAGCTTACCTTGATCCATAAATGGCAAGAAAAAAACCTTGTCTTCTAAATCCAACGCCTTTACCTTTTCTTGCATTCTATTGCGCAACGGGCCCTCCCCAATGAAGTGTAAACGCAGCCTCGGATCTGATAGCTCAACCAATGCATCAATCAATATATCCTGCCGCTTTTGGTAGTGTGAAAATCTGGCAACAATGCACAGATTAAACTTGCCATTATTTTGCAGCATATACTGACTATCTCGTCCAACCGCCTTTGAACTCCCAATGTCGGCAATGAAAAAATTCTTAATATTTGGGTTGATACCCAATTCCTTAAAAGCACGATGTGAAAGACTCTTAACACCCTCCGAGATGTAATTAATCGAGTCAACCCTAGAAAAATAGTCGGAATACTCATTGGACAGGGCTGGATTAGTCTTCGACTGCTCATGCCAGTACAGCCCGGCCATTCTCATGACAACTCTAAATCTATGATTGACAGACCTAATTGAAATCAAAGACTGCAGCACTTCTATCTGATAGAAGCAGTATGCCAAATCTATGCGGCTCCGACTTATCACCTGCGAAATCCAAATCCGAAATAGGAATATATTTAGTCTTCTAATTAATCTAATGCGTGAACCTGGAACTCTTGGCCAATTTAGAAGCCTGACGTTGCTTTTCCTTGCTATTAATCTATGTGTTTCTTTTACATTATTGGCAGCCAGGTATACAAGATGACCCTTTTGTGCGAATTTTTCTGCAATCAACTTTAAGGAGGATTCTGCTCCTCCTTGCTGCTTATCACAATAGGGGTTAATCTTTGAAACTATTAGTAACCGCATGGGTTCGCCTTTGTTGAATTTGATTGGGTTTCGTTGCCTCGGGGTTTCCACTAGAGGCCCTGCGGTGCGTACCCAGCTTTTCGATGCCGAACTCGGCTGGACACCGCCATGGTTCGTGTCTGAAGTGGATTTTGACCAAACTGGAAAGACCCTAACACTGTGCGTTAACTTCAAGTGCAGCAGTCCATTCTCGACTCCCTATGAGGCTCTTCACTAAATCGTGTGGGTAGCATTACTTCATGACCGCATCGGAATTTGATTAACGCCACCAATATCAAAGTTG
>PWNQ01000075.1 GCA_003557725.1 Bacteroidales bacterium
ATATATAAAAAAGAAGAAAAGAGCATTAACGCCTAAAATGTTTAAATCTGTTTTAAAAAAAGAAGACGAAAATTATATAGATAAAATAATAAAACAGAAACATCCCGACAATATAAAAGACTTTACAAGACATAAAGATAATTGTAAGCCACAAACGGATTTTTTGAACAGCAATTTAAAATCTATTGCTATTTGTATTCCTATTTGGAAAAGATATAATATTACCAAGTATATATTGGACAATTACCGAAATTTAATGACAGAATTTAATATTATCCCGATAATTGTTGGTAGCGAGGGAGAGTTGTCTAAAAACCTTGCAGAGGGGTTAGAATACGTTGAAGCTCCGAACAATCCCTTGTCAGACAAATGGAATAAGGCGTTTATACGAGCAAAAGAATTAGATGTTGATGCTTGTGTTATTGCAGGTAGTGATACAATATTAACAAAATATTTATTTGAGGAGCATTTTGAGGCTTTAAAACAAAACGTTGACTATTTTGGAATATTAGACGCTTATTATTTATTTCAAGATTGTTTAAAATATTGGGAAGGGTATAACAATGAGAGATTGGGAGAACCTGTTGGCAGTGGAAGAATGTTTAGTAAAAAATTGCTAAATAAATTAAATTGGCAACCTTATCGCACAGGGTTAAACAAAAGTCTTGACGGAGATATTACAAAAAAAATAAAAGCTATATCTGGAATAAAAACGAAAATCATAAAACAAAAAGGACTAATGTTGTGTAGTTTGAGGTCGGAAACCCAAATAACAAAGAGAATACCAACAAACTGCGAAAACTTAATTGATTTCACCATTGTAAAACAACTTGTCTATTATGGAAAATAAAAGAATACTTTTCATTGGTGCTCACACAGACGACATTGAGTATTGTGCTGGTGGCACGATGTTTAAATTAAAAGAAAACAATGAAATACATTGCATTGCATTCAGCAAATGTTCCGATAGTGTTCCTGAAAGGTTTTCTAAGGATGTATTGAAACATGAGTTTGAATCTGCGATGTTATTTTTAAATCCTAAAAGTTTCAAATTATACGATTTTCAGGTACGCAAATTTCCTGAACACAGACAGGCAATTTTGGAAATATTATACAAAGTAAACAAAGAATTAAATCCCGATGTAATATTTTGCGTAAACGACAACCACCAAGACCATAAGGTAATCGGGGAGGAGTGTGAAAGGGCGTTCCGTAGAAAAACTTTAATAAATTTTGCAATACCTAAAAACGGACAAAAACACAATATGGCTGTTAGTTTAAGGGATAGCGATGTTTTGAATAAATTAAAATTGACAAGTTATTATAAATCGCAAGAATATATTAGAGGTAATAATGAAGACCAAGATAGAATTATAATGCAATATAACGGTTATATTTCCGGTAATGAAAATGCAGAATTATTTCACATTAAATATTTGAATTATGAGTAGATTAGAATTTGCAAAAAAACAGTTAGAAAAATATCCTGAAAAATCAGAGATATTAACAGAACTTCCTGCTTGGGTAAAAGTAGGCAAAAATGTCTTTATTGATAAAAATGTACATTTTGTTTCGAGGGGTTTTGGATATATAGAAATAGACGGGAAACTAACTCATATTCCGCATTCAGGGGAAGTGATAATTGAAAATGACGTTGAAATTACGTCTGGGGCAAACATTGTTAGAGCAACGGCAGACAAAACAATTATTGGAGCAGGGACAAAAATTAACTTTGGCGTTCATGTTGCACACAATGTAAAAATAGGCAAAAATTGTCTTATAATTGCAAATAGCGTGATTGGGGGAAGTGCTGAGATTGGAGATAATTGCTACATCGGGATTGGTGCTTTGATAAAAAACAAAGTGAGAATAGGCAACAATGTAACTGTTGGTATGGGTGCTGTTGTTCTAAAAGATATTCCTGATAATGAAACTTGGGTTGGCAATCCTGCAAAAAAGTTGGAAAAATGATAGTTGTGTGTAGGGTTCACAACCATGTGCCGTATCTGCGACTTGGTTTGTGTTCTATATTATTGTGCCTAATAGCTTGAATCCGCCTCAATATTTGTATTGCCTTTTGACATGAATGTAACTTTTGTTGAGCAATACGACTGTATCGATCCTTGTGTCCACTAACTTTCAGTGCCTGAAATATTTCCCTTTCACGTTTTTCTAAAACCTCTATTCCATATTCTAAATCTATATCCATTATTTCATAAGTTTTAATATTTACACATCAGCCCTTTGTTGTGTATGTATGACTTTATCATACTTAGCCGGTAGTTAGCAACAAGGCTACTTGTACCGTTCCAAATCAACAGTAGTTGCGTGTTGGAATAGTTGCATAAATTCAGCCTTATTCAATTCTCGAAGTGCATTCTTTTGAAGTACATTTATAATATATTCCCACCTTGTCATATCGTTAAAATCAAGTAAATAGTAGTACATTCTTGCAACTACTCGTGTTCCGTCTGCTAAATCTTTCATTTTAAATTCTCCTATTTTACCCGCCCAGTTGCTAACAAAGTGTAGCCACAATAGACGGAAAGTTATTACTAAATTGATAGGTCAGTGCGTTATCCTACTGATGGCTACACTCGTCCGTTAGGCACAATTTAACCCGCCTCTTCCTCATCATTTTTTGATGAAAAACTTGGGGTTAATAATAATGCCCATAATGGTGTAGCTGAATTTGTAAAGTAAATAGCCCATCCAATCAATCCAAAAAATGCTACGTACACTAATGCAATAGCAAACCAATGTAATCCTTTTAATTTCCACAACATAATACTGTGCCTAACAATGTGTATAAGCAATAGCCGTTAGGCGTTTTAAACTATTGCAATTGTTAATATTTAAGTTTCTGTTCATTCGTTATGTTTAACCATTGTGACCCGACTTTCAAAGAACATTTCAAAATATTATACGCAAAATCAA
>PWNQ01000060.1 GCA_003557725.1 Bacteroidales bacterium
CAAATGTCTTAAATCCTTCATTGTTTAGTTTCACCACGTTGTTGGGGATGAAGGTTTCAAAACCCCGCCCCGCGGGGCGGGGGTTTGAAACCTTCATCCCCAACAACGTGGTGAAACTAAACAATGAAGTATTTAAGACATTTGTTTTGCGTTTTATTTATCATGTTATGTATTGGTGAGTCCTATTCTCAGGTCAATCGCCGGGGAAGAGGCGGAAGAGGCTTTGGGCAGGGCCTTACCGGAGGAATTTCAGCCAATTACTCTCACCTTTTAGTTTTTGATGGTGGTCCCAGTAGCTATTCCGGCTTCGGGGCGCAAGGGTTTTATGCTCAAAGTGAAAAACTTCTTGTTCTGTTGGGGTTTTCATATTATGCACCGGCCACTCGCACCAGGACGTTCACTCTCTCCCCTTACTCCAGTGGTTCAACTGCACCCGATATTGAGGTGGATGTGGAACAAACCGTTAACTATTATAATATTCGATTGGGACTCCAGGCCTATCTACTTGGTGACATTAGCTCAGATTTTGGCCTTTATGGTTTGGCAGGCATGGGAGCCATGATCCAGCCCATTACTACCAAAGTAGGGGAGTTCGACAGCGGAGTTTACAGCATGCAACTAGATGACGGCGACGATTCAAACTCCGACATGATTATTTTTTTTGGAGTAGGTGCCTCGGTAGGCCTGGGTAATGCGTTTGTTTTTCCGGACACTTATTTAACCTTGCCTGCTGCAAGAGAGGATAAGAGTGGGGTCATGCCTGTACATCAATTTGATATTGATATATCTTTGGCATCTAATATTGGAGTGGGCATTACCTTTTAGAGGTCTCAGGAGCCATTAATAATGGCACCAAACCCTTGCTTTCCGTGCTATTTCCTGGTTTTTACCTGTGGTAGTGGTAATCAGTATCAGCCCGACAGGTGTTGTATTGCTAATTGGCCGGAAACCGGGTTGCTACCTTTTTATAAATTTTTGCGTCATTTCCTTATTATCAGAGGACAATCGTAATATATAAAGGCCTGGAGGGAGCGCTTCAGTACTGATCTGGAATGTGTTTGTATGGTCCATTTGTTTGTCAAATACAAGCTTTCCAAAAACGTCGTATACGCGGCATTGGTAGGAGTGGGCTTCACTGGTGATCACGTTTAGCTGGTGGCTGGCCGGATTGGGATATACTGTCATCAGGTTGGCTTGTGGTTTGGTTTTTTCCCTTTCTGTTATGGAAGTAATAATTGGTCCTCCGCAGGGGTTTTCGTTATTAAAGAAGGCTTTTCTAACAGTGTCGATATTTTCTTTCATGGCATCGACGGACGCCAGGTGTCCTATGGAGTCGGGGGCATGTATATCCCTGCCGTACACAAAGGCAAAGTCCAATATTTGCTCTTCTCCTGCTTCAAAGGTAAATGGTCCGCTGGTGGCCAGTCCTCGTCTGTCGTAGGGAACATTATCTTCCGTCACCTCGGTCCAGTATTGGGGGCCGTTGGGTGGCGCTCCTCCGGTACCCCAGTTACAGGTATCCGAGTCGCCGGGATACATAAACCGGCATGCCGGGCCGTAGGCGCCCAGGTCCTGGTGGCCGAGCCCGCCATATAGGATGTCCGTGGAATCCTTCCACATCCCCTGAAAGTAGGTATAGTACTGATAATGGGTATGGGGGTCGGTTGTGGCTGGATGCATTGCGCCACCAACGTTATTAAAGCTCATGGCCCTGGTTAGTCCCAATCGTTCATCATCCACAATTCCATTGCCGAAGTTCATGCCGTTGATGCTTTCGTCGCATTGACCTGCAGGGTTATCCATCCCGTCGGGATCCATATAGGGCCCGGCAAGGATGGTGACGCTTTGTGCCGGCGGGTTGGCACCGTAATGATAGGGAGCCCCGGTACCATCAACAGGGCTTCCGTTATAACCGTAAATGCTTCCCCGTTGCACATCGGTGCCGACATAATCATCGTAGGGGTCACCAATATCAAAATCGGTAAACAATCCTATATGCGTATCGTGATAGGTTCGGGGAGAGCGGTTGATGATCCGGTAGTGCATAAAGATGGTGTGATCAAAAGCCACACTTGAAGGGCAGTAAAAGGCATAAGCCATCCCGTGCACTTCTATACCCAGCGGAGTTCCTCCGGTTTCTTCATTGGGGCTGCCGGCATCATTAAAGATAAAGTAGAGGGCCTGGTCGCCCCGGATAAGTGGATGATCACCATTTTGCGGCTCATAAACTCCCGTATTGTTCACGTCCACAAAAGGAGCCAGGTAAAAACTTTGGCCTTTGGTAGTATCTCCGTGGGCCGGCCAGGTGAGGATATCTATGGAGGGCGTGTATCCGGGAACAGAGGAAGGGTCATTAGTCCAGGCTATATGTGACTGGATCTCAGTGCGGGAAACCGTCCAGAGCTTGCTGTGTTGATCGATGGTGAGCGGATCGGTGGTCACTTGACCATCCGCAGACAACGGACCATAGGTGTAATCCCCCCCTTCACGAAGAAACCGTTCGGCGGATAAAAACAATTGCCCGGTGGAATCAACACCACCTATCCAGAAAGTACTGGTGAAAATGGTGTGCTTCCCACTGCCTTTGGGTACTTCGTAGCTGGCATTCCCGCCAAAGTCCCAAAAATGACTGCCGTTGGCAGAAATCCTGGCGTTTACATTGTTAATATTCAGATTTGAGAAAGGGACAGTCTGTCCGTAACTGCCTTTGAAAACTACTATGGAGAATAGCAGTGCTGAAATAACAAAAAGTGAATGTGTTTTCATGTGTTTATAATTTTATATGTTCTTTTTTTTCAGTTAGTTGCATTTTTGCCAACATAGTCAATCCCGAATTCTCGGGACAGGCCCTGAAGGGGTGACATAATTATTTCTTCGCCTCCTCGCATCATTTCCCGGCGCGCGCCCCCGGCCCCTAAAGGG
>PWNQ01000064.1 GCA_003557725.1 Bacteroidales bacterium
AAGAGAACCTTACCCCTCGACTTGCATGTGTTAAGCCTCCCGCTAGCGTTCATCCTGAGCCAGGATCAAACTCTCCATTGTATAAAATGTTGAGTGTCTTTCCCGACCCGATAACAATGTGAAAAATAAATTAAACTCATTGGATACTTACTACCAGGTATTGTTGTGCCTCATCTATTCAAAGAACGTGTTATTCATCCCGCCGCCGCCACCGCCTTAATGTTATCCCCCCGAAAGGGAGTGCAAAGATAATACAATTTTAAACTATACAAGAAAAAAACGTACTCTCTGGAAAAAAAACTTTTTAACGAAAAATCCACCAACCCGCCTATCCCCTTTTCCGCCTAAAGCGAGTGCAAAAGTAAAACCTTTTTTGTTACCAACAATGACTTTTGTAACTTAATTTTAATCTTTTTCAATCTTTTTTTTAACCGGCTGAAAACGTTATTTCTAAAAATACAATATCAGCTCTCCCCTCCTGTTATTGGCCTTTTATCACCAGTTTCTTCACTGCCACCTGTCCTCCGGACACCACTTTTAGTATATGTATCCCCGGGGAAAGCCGGCTCACATCCAGTTTATGCTTTTGCTGGAAGGGCTGGTGGCTTTGATATACCATTTTTCCCTCCATATTATATAGGTATACTATTCCCTCCTGGGCCTGGGGAAGGTCCATTTGGATACACACCTGGTGGGTAGCGGGGTTGGGATATATGGTAAACAAATTCTGGTTCAGTTCTTTTTGCGGTTTTGAGGCCATAATTTCTGCCGCTTTCACCGCCGCCAGGGCATTGGCTTTTCCCCATCCCCACTGCAGGTGCCCTTCCGGGCCAATATTTCCGGTAAAATCATCCAACCGGGCCGTTTCTTTAAGGATTTTTTTGGCCTGTACGGCACTCATCTGTGGGTTGGCCTGCAGCATCAGTGCCACAATGCCCGTCACCGTAGGGCCGGACATGGAGGTACCTGAAAGGGCGGCAAAAGGATACAGGCGCCCATTGTGTTCCACCTCTATGGCAGGGTTGGCAGACACATCGAAAGAGTTGAGAGAAGAGTACACCACTTCACCGGTGGAAGAGATATCGGGTTTGGTGCGACCATCGGTGGTGGGGCCTATGCTACTGAAGGCAGAGATATGGCCAAATAGCCAGTTGCCGGTGAGCAGTTTCATCTTGGCCTTATAAGAGCCCACCGTTATCACGTTGGCTCCCGTTCCCGCCGGCTCACCCAGCCCATAGTTATTATCCCCTTCCTGTGCCCCGGGATAGTTATCGGTCAGTGGCATGCCCCAGTTGGTATAGCGGCTGTTCATACGAACATTGCTCCAGATATGCACGTGGCTATCGGGCGAAGTGACCATCAATACCACCTTATGATTGCCCGTATATTTGAGCTCCAATAAGATATTTGGCTTCTGGTTAAGGAAGTTCTGTGCCGTTCCTTTCACACGGGTGATGAGTGTATCCCCGTCAATCAACAGGGTGTCCACTCCCAGGGGGTATTGAGTTGAAACATAAAAGGGAGTGGTAAAAATGGTACTGTCGTTATGGTCTGCCAGCTTTACAGCAGCAGTAAACTGAGCGTATTCACTGCCCCACATGGACAGGGCTTGTCCGAACATATCCGGTATATTGGCAAAGTTCACCACGGTTTTCAGGGTATCGCCGGGGCTTTGCCGGAAGTCTTTATCCATGTGAAAAATATTATCATGTCGGCCGTTATTTCCTGCTGACCCCACAAATATTCTCCCGGGGCCATGTAACGCATTGATGCCAAAGTTTTTCAAGCAGGTTCCATCGTGCGCTTCCCGGTGGCTTCCAAAGCTCATATTAATCACAAAAGGCTTGTTTACAGAGGCGGCATAATTGGATATCCATGAAAAGGCATCCACCAGCGACGGGGCATCTCTGCGAAGAGAGACAAATATAAGTTCCGATTCATAAGCCACCCCACGGTGTGGAGTGCCTGCCCCCGACCCTCCGGCAATACCGCCCACGTGGGAGCCATGCGACATGGGGCCAAAAACATAGGTAGTGTCAGTCTGGGCGGCCAGCAAGGCATCCTCGCCAACATATTCGGTCCCGAAAGTATAGCCCGGCGGCGGAGGGCCCGAAAGCTTGTTCTGATCCCAGGCACGGGAAATACGCAAACGGGTTAAACTGGTATCCATAAAGTTGGGATGGGTATAGTCGAACCCCCAGTCTATAATAGCCACAATAACACCCTTTCCGGTGTATGCCTGTGATAACACGCCCCCCATGTTGGTATGAACACTGTCTACACGGGCCGATGGCCGGGCACGCTCCATGAATGGAGCCACCGGCTGGCCCACTTCAATGTACTGAACCCCCTCAACACCGGGAAGCGAAGAAAACTGATCCAAAGGAACACGCATGGAATAAAGGCCATCCAATCGGGTATTCACACGAATGCCCATATTACGCAAGGAAACTTCATCCACTCCCCCCGGATCAACCAATGCCAGCACACCTATATAATACCCCCCGGAAGATGCAGGCACCAGATCATATTCCAAAACCAAACGATCCATGGCCTCCTGATCGTAATTGCGCTGCAGGTGATCCAGCTCCATCGCAAAAAAACGAGCTGTGGCGTTCATGGGGGCCTGAGCAAATCCATTCCAAACAAAAAACAACAATAATACGGAAAAAAATACCTTTTTCATAAATGATAAGATTATGTTAATCAATACTTTACTATAAGAAAACAGGCGGCACGGTGTAAAAGCACACATTAATTAAAACCACTAAAAATCAGAATATAACCATTATACACCGTATTCAATAAGCACACCATTATTAGGCGGGTGCAATAATACAAAAAAGAGAAATCAGTGGAGAAAAAACCGTACACCTTCAAAGAGGTTATCTGTTATACGGTGGATAACACCGCTGTTTCCCCCATGTTTTTCTATCTTTGCACCTCACCATAAAACAATGGAAGATATGGCACAGAAACCCGGCATACCCAAGGGCACCAGGGACTTTGGACCTTCAGAGATGCATAAGCGCAATTATATTTTTTCTATATTACGAGATTTGTTTCAGTTTTACGGTTTTGATCCACTGGAGACGCCTGCCATGGAAAATCTTTCCACACTTAGCGGCAAGTATGGTGCTGAGGGTGATCGTTTGCTTTTCAAGATTTTGAATTCGGGTGATTACTTAAAGGGAGTTGAAGTCCTTTCCGGTGAGGATTATAGGTCTCTGCTTCCCATGATCTCCGGCAAGGGTCTTCGCTATGACCTGACGGTTCCCTTTGCCCGCTACGTGGTACAGCATCAGAATGATTTACAGTTTCCCTTCAAGCGATACCAGATACAGCCGGTGTGGCGTGCCGACCGCCCCCAGCGGGGGCGTTACCGGGAGTTTTACCAATGCGATGTGGACGTGATCGGGATGGATGCCCTGTTCAGTGAGGCAGAGCTGTTAAAGATCATTGATGAAGCCTTTAGCCGGTTGGGGTTGGAAATCACCATCAGGCTGAACCATCGCAAATTGCTGCAGGGTATCACCCAGATAGCGGGTGCCGGAGATCAGTTCCGCGCCATTACGGTAGCCATGGATAAGCTGGACAAGGTGGGCATGGAAGGGGTGGTCAAAGAGATGACCCATAGCGGCGTTGCACAGGAAGCCATAGACACCATCCAGCCCATACTGCTTACCCAGGGCTCAATGAGCGAGAAAATCAACCGGATGACACACCCCCTGGCTGAATCAGCCACCGGAACACAAGGGCTCAAAGAGCTGAAAGAGCTGGAGCGGAAGCTTTGAATGCTGGAGATCAAATCACCGGTGGAGCTGGACCTCACCCTGGCCAGAGGGCTTGACTACTACACCGGCACCATCATTGAAGTAAATGCCCAGAAACAAAAAATGGGAAGCCTCTGCGGTGGCGGACGATATGACGACCTCACCGGAGTGTTCGGGCTTAATGGGGTCTCCGGAGTTGGCGTCTCCTTCGGAGCAGAACGCATCTACGACCTGATGGAAGAAAACCAACTGTTTCCCAAAAACCTGGATCAAACGGTGAAAGTAATGCTTGTAAATTTTGGCGGAGAGGAAGAAACAGCAGCCATACACACTCTGGTAAAAATGAGAAAAAAAGGCATTCGCGCTGAACTGTATCCCAAAGCCGCCAAAATAAAAAAACAAATGAGCTACGCCAACGCCCGAAATATTCCCCATGTGGCCATCCTGGGAAAAGATGAAATGGAAAACAACAGCATTACCTTAAAAAATATGCAGGATGGCACACAGGAAACCACCACCATAGAAAACACCCTCCAAAAATTATCCCTGAGCACACCCTAATTACCATGTATTGCCTTAAAATAGGGCATACTAACGATTTTTATTTTTTTGTTAGCAGATTAACAAAACCTGTTGTACTTTTGCCGGCTCAAACGGTAAATTTTTCCGGATAATTATATAATGTTATGGTTAGTAGGGTTTTAAAACGGCGTTATGAAGCCGGGGTGTTTTTATTGTTATTTGCCGGCTTTTTCGGTTTCATTGGTTTTCACATGGGTCTTCCCAATTTACTGAACACCATGATGAATACGGCACACGATCTTTTATTGAACACGGTATTTTTCATTATGGGTATCACCGTACTGACCGGTGCTCTGGGCAAGTTGATGATTGAATTTGGGGTTGTTCGTCTGCTGGAGACCCTTTTACGCCCGCTAATGCGGCCGGTGTTCAACCTTCCCGGGGTGTCTTCACTGGCGGCATTAATGACTTTTTTCAGTGATAATCCGGCTATTATAAGTCTTTCCAGTGATAAAAACTACCGCAGTTATTTTCGTCAGTATGAGCTGATCTCCTTAACCAATTTTGGCACGGCCTTCGGTATGGGTTTGATCGTACTCACATTCATGTCCCGGTTCGGATATTTTGGTCCTGCCATGATCGGACTGGCGGGAGCCGTAGCCGGTGCGGCGGTTTCCACGCGCCTGATGCAGTATCAGATCAGGAAGGTGTTGCCGCCGGAGCCGTCGTCAACCTTATCCACCGGGGAGGCAGAAGAGATCAGCTTTCGTTCGGAGGGCACGCTATTTGAACGCTTCCTCAATGCTATCCTGGATGGTGGAAAGCAAGGGGTTAACCTGGGCCTTCAGATCGTTCCCGGGGTGCTGATCATCTCATCAGTGATTATGTTGATCACTTTTGGCCCTGCCGATCCCACAGCGGGATATCAGGGGCTGGCATACGAAGGGGTACCCATTTTGCCCTGGATGGCCTCCTGGCTGGGCTGGCTTTTTGACGCCCTGTTTGGCTTTAAAAACCCTGAGCTAATTGCCTTTCCCATCACCTCTCTGGGCGCTGTTGGTGCCGCACTATCGCTGGTAAAAGCCTTTATTGAACAAGGGATTATCACTGGCAATGAGATCGCCGTATTTACAGCGATGGGTATGTGCTGGAGCGGATACCTGAGCACCCATACGGCTATGCTGGACACCCTCAACTTTAGAAGTCTGACCTCAAAGGCCCTGCTGTCACACACCGCAGGGGGTATCGTGGCCGGAACGGTGGCCCACTACCTGTATGTACTGGTAACTATAATCTTACATTAATTTAAGTCAATAGAGCCACGCCTCAGGACAGTTGCTGGTGCAGGTCCTGGAATATCTCATAAACCACCGGGCAAATGGCTGTATTTTTCAAAGACACATTCAGGGTTTTATAAAACCGGGGGCGGTCAGTAAGGGGAAAGTCACGGCATGCCCGGGGCCGCTGGGGATATATGCTGCAGTAGTTGTCACTTCCCAGAAACGGACAGGGCTGCCCCTTAAAAACAAAATCTCCCTCCTCATCCCGCATAAAATAACGGTCCATCACCCTTGAAGGCTTTTCTTTCAGATATTTGGATATCCTCAGGATATCCTGCCACAAGATAATGGGGCTGATGGTGCGGCAGCAGTTGGCGCATTCCATGCAGTGGGCTTCCCGGAATTTATCATCATGCATTTGATGCACCATGAGATCCAGTTTTCCGGAAGGCATCTTTTGCAGCTTTTTCACCAGTTTTTTAAAGGCCTTTCGCTGCCCGGCTGCGTTATCTTTCAACCCCCCGGGGTTCATGCCCTGTGTGATCCTGGCCATTATTTCACTCCTCTTTCTTTCAGTATCTCCTGGTATGCAGCATTGATTTTCTGGAACTTTTCCTTGGCTGCCTTTTGGATATCCTGGCCCAGGTGGCTCACTTTATCGGGATGGTATTTGGAGGCCATGGTACGGTAGGCTTTTTTCACCTGCTCCAATGATGCGCCGGGTTGTATTTCAAGTATCTTATAAGCACCATCTTTTTCTTTGACAAACATGGCTTTGAGAGACTCAAAGTCATGGTTATGAACTCCCATGGCCCCACTGATGGTTTTCAGCATTTGTATCTCCTGGCTCACCACCTGGTTGTCGGCTCCGGCGATGCCAAAGAGGAAGTGCATCAACTGGAGGCGGGAGGAGTAGTCCATATTATTACGTATCTGCACGGCCACATCATGCACCGGGATATTTTGCTTAAGTATCCTTCTGAGCACCTGTAGCTGTTGCCGGGCCTGTTCCGGTCCAAACTGGCGGATAAAAAACTGTTTAACATAGTTCAGCTCCGAGCGTTTCACGCTGTTATCCGCTTTCATCATAGCGGCGGTGAGCACCAGCAGGCTCATGGAAAAGTCACCGGGCCGGGTGTGAGGACGCCCATAATCGGTATCCTCTGCGGTTTGCCCCTCCAGAACATATTCACCGCTCTGCATACTGTCGTACATGGAGCCAAAGACAAACCCCAGAATAGCTCCTATTGGCCCAGCCATTACCCAGCCCAGACCTCCTCCGATCCACTTTCCGTACTTGCCCATAAATACCGTTTTTCAGCGGGCAAAAGTAATAAATATACGTAACTTTGCCCCAAAACAAACACTCCTTCCCATGACCTATTGGCCCCGGGTACTCAGAACCTTTTCCGGATTACTTATCCCGGGCATGCTGCTGCCCCTGGTGTTTTATTACGGCGCCTACCAACATAGCCCCGATATCACCACCCTGGCATCTATCCCTGGAATCATCCTGCTGCTGTCGCTGGCCATACCCGTGGCCAACGATAACTATGCGCGAAAAATTATCCCGGCGGAGTCAATGCACCCCCTCTGGAAAAAAATCATCCGGGAAGCAACGGAAAACACACATGTCTTTGAACAACATACTCCCAACCATATCATTCTGATAAAGAAGGAGCACCCTGCACTGCAATGGTTCTATATGGGACGACGAAACACCCACATCATAGTGCATGATGACATGGTCCGGTTCTACGGCCCGGGAGAGGTGTCACAAAACCTGATCGAAAACACCTTTCGGTAAAGAAAACAGGGGCACAACAGACTCATTATTATTATGTCTATAATTAAGGTTCATTGATCATTTCCAGAAATTCTTTTTCATTCAAGATGGTCACGTTCATCTCCTTCACTTTTTCCAGTTTTTTGGGTCCCACATTTTCACCTGCGATAAAGAAATCCAGTCTGGCTGACACCGCACTCACGTAGGATCCTCCGTATTTTTCCACTTCTTTTTTTATCTCTTCCCTGCTGTAATTTTCCAGTTTTCCGCTGGCAATAAATCGTTTTCCTTTGAGTATATTTTTGTTTTCCTCCTGGGGCTTTGTTTCCATTTCCATTTTCAGGCCATGGTTTTTTAGTCGCTCCACCAGTTTTTTGTTTTCCGGATGGGCAAAAAAGTCTTTTACGCTATGGGCGATTCGTTCACCAATCTCGTTCACCTGAGTCAGTTGTTGGAAAGATGCTTCCATCAGTTGGTCCATGCTTCCAAAGTGCTCTGCCAGCTTTCGTGCCACGGTTTGTCCCACATAGCGTATTCCCAGGGCAAACAGCACCCGGTCAAACCCGGCTGTTTTGGATTGTTCCAGTCCTTTCAGGATATTTTGCACGGTTTTCTTTTTAAATGACACGGTTCGGGATGTTCCTTTAAGGGGGTCTGTATATGTTTTTTCCAGTCCCAGCAGGTCTTCTTCTTTCAGGTCGTACAGGTCGGCGGCGTTTCGGATACGGTTTTGATCGTAGAGCAGTTCCACTTTCCCTTCACCCAGGCTCAGGATATCCATGGCTTTTCGGCTGATAAAGTGTTCTATTTTCCCTTTGATCTGAGGTGGGCAATGGTTATGGTTTGGGCAATAGTGGGCTGCTTCTCCGGGGTTTCTCCTGAGGGGGGCATGGCATTGGGGGCATTTTTGCACAAACTGCACCGGTGGTGATTCTATATCTCTCAGGTGGCTGTTTACCGCCACGATCTTTGGGATAATATCTCCTCCTTTTTCCACCACCACGGAGTCACCGGGTCTCACATCCAGTTGTTTGATAATGTCTTCATTGTGCAGTGATGCTCTTTTCACCACGGTTCCGGCCAGTTGCACCGGTTCCAGGTTGGCCACGGGGGTTACGGCACCGGTTCGTCCCACCTGATAGCTAATAGTTTTCAGCCTTGTGATGCCCTGTTGTGCCGGGTACTTGTAAGCAATGGCCCATCGAGGAGATTTGGCTGTGTATCCCAGTGCTTCCTGTTGGCTCAGGCGGTCCACTTTCACCACTACTCCGTCGATATCAAAGGGGAGTCTTTCCCTGCCTTCCTGGTACTCCCGAATAAACTGCCATACTTGCTCCAGGGATTTACACCTTCGGATATCTTTGGGGATTTTAAAGCCCCATGCATTAGCATTGATCAGGTTTTGATAGTGGGATTGTGCGGAAAGGTTATTCCCGGCCAGGCTATACAAGAAGCACTCCAGTGGTCGTTGGGCCACCAGGGATGATTTTTGGAGCTTGAGGGTTCCGGCGGTGGCGTTACGGGGGTTGGCAAAGGGTTGTTCACCCCGCTCCAGGCGCTGCTGATTAAACTTTTGGAAGGGCTCACGATACATGAGCACCTCTCCCCGGATCTCAAAATTTTCGGGATAGCCCTCTCCTTTCAGCCGTAACGGGATGCTGTTAATGGTCTTCACATTGGCCGTTACATCATCTCCCTGCACGCCGTCCCCGCGGGTCACTGCCCTCCGTAGTACACCGTCTTCATAGGTTAAACTAATGGCCACCCCGTCATATTTGAGCTCACAAACATAAGTGAAAGAATCCCCCACTCCCTTTCGTACCCGGCGGTCCCAGTCTTCCAGCTCACCGCGGGAATAGGTATTGGTGAGCGACAACATGGGACGGGCATGGCGCACCGTTTCAAATTCCTCGGTGATATCCCCACCAACGCGTTGACTGGGAGAATCCGGCCGGCGTAAATCCGGATATCCGGCCTCCAAACTTTCCAACTCCTTCATCAAACGGTCAAACTCCTCATCGGAAACCTCCTGACGCGCCTCCACATAATACATGTGATTATAATGATGAAGCAACTGTGTCAACTCTTCGATCCGCTTTGCAGCACTTGATTTATCCATTACTAAGCTATTTATGATTGTATAAACAATTCTGATGATTTCTTTTCCCAATACCGGTCTGGAATTCCATACGTTATAGTCCTTTTTGCTTGATCTTCAAATATTTATTTAACACCGTCAAGGTGAGATCTTCCGGTTTTACCATGATAGAATTGATTCCCTTTTGATGCAGCTTCTTCATCAACAACTGTTTATCAGCAAGGAACTTGCCAGCCACAGTTTTGGCATAAAGCTGCTCCAGGCTGTTTGCGTATTGTTTGCTTTCCTGCAGAATTTCTGTATTAATAAAGCTAACCAGGATTACCAAATGCCTGGCCGCAATCTTTTGCAGCATATAAGACTCTCTTTCCAGGGTGTAGGGGCTTTCATAGTTGGTATATATGATCACCAGGCTTCGTCCCCGGCTGTTTCGTGTCAGGGGTATATACACATTTTCCAGTGATGACTCGGGGAACCGTGTGTTTTGTGCATACAGGGCTTCACACAGTTTGTTGAGTTGATGGCTTCGGTTATCCGCTTTTATAAATGTATTCAGTTTGGAATGATAGGTGATCAGTCCCGCTTTATCGTGTTTTTTTAAAATCACATTGGATATTGCCAGGGCGCTGTTTATGCTGTAATCCAGCAGTGTCATTCCTGCAAAGGGCATTTCCATGGTTCGCCCCATGTCAATGACCTGGTAAACGTCTCTTGACCGTTCGTCCTGGTAGCGGTTTACCATAAGTTTTTGTCTTCGTGCGGTGGCTTTCCAGTTTATCCACCGGTAATTATCTCCGGGGATGTAATCGGCGATCTCTTCAAATTCTTTACTGGTTCCGGTCAGCCTTTCTTTTTTGGCTCCCTGTATATTCATCATTCCGGAAAAGGCCAACAGGTCCACCTTTTTCAACTGTGGCCAGGAAGGATATACGGCCACAGTATGCTCTTTTGGATGGCTAACCCTTCGGCAAATGCTCCGGGAAAGAGTTTTCACAAACACATGGCTTTTGCCAAAGTGATACGCTCCGCGGCGCATGGGGATCACCGTATAGCTCATGGCTTTCTGCTCACGGGGCTGCAGCTTTACTTTTATTTCAAAGTCTCTTACCTGAAGCTGCAGGGGCAATTCCTCCACTATAGCCACTCCAATAGTAAACGGATAACTGCTGACACAGTGCAACCGGACGGTGTTTTCTTCCCCGCAAAACAGGCGGGGATTGAGCTGACGCCTGCACAACACCTTCCCGGAAAACAACAACAGCACCTCCACCAGCAGAATGGCTACATAAACGGCCAACAGAACCCGGGCCACAATATCCAAAAGCGGAACAAAATAGCCCGTAAAAAATATGGCCGCAATAAACAGCAATATGCGGAATAAATTGCTCTGAGGAAATAGATCCAGCAAGCCTCTCATCCGTTTATATGTTTTATATTACTCATTTCCCATCAATTGTATTTTTATCAGCCCAGTCAGTCCCGAATTCTCGGGACAGGTCCCGAATTCTCGGGACAGGTCCCGAATCTTTTCGACAGCATTCACCTGGGTATTTGAACATTATGCATTATAGATGTGATAATTTCTTCCGTAGTAATGCCTTCGATCTCTTTCTCCGGGCTGGGGATGATCCGGTGATTTAGTGCATGAGGGACAATATACTGTATATCTTCAGGGGTAATAAAGTCTCTGCCATTGAAAGCAGCCAGTGCCTTAGAGGCTTTGAGCACGGCCAGGGATGCTCTGGGCGACGCCCCCAGGAATATATCCGCACTGTTTCTGGTCTCATGTACAATGCGGGCAATATATGTAAACAACTGGTCTTCCACATGAACATTATCTATGGTCTGGCAGATGGCTTTCAGTCCTTCCGCGTCAATCACCGGTTTCACCTGTTGCAGCATATCCTTATAATCTTCCTTATTGAAGCGTTTCATGATGATTTCTTCTTCCTCAATGGAAGGGAATTCCATCTTTATCCGAAACAAAAACCGGTCGGTTTGAGCCTCAGGCAGCCGGTATGTTCCCTCATGTTCCACCGGGTTCTGTGTCCCCACCACAAA
>PWNQ01000139.1 GCA_003557725.1 Bacteroidales bacterium
CAGCGGCTTTTTGCCCCGGACCCTAAAGGGTGAAGCCGCTGAAAATCAGCCACCCTTTAGGGATGGGGCAAAGCTGATTTTCAGCGGATGTGAAAAATGTGTGTTTTTAGACCGGACTCAATCAT
This sequence comes from Bacteroidales bacterium, assembly GCA_003557725.1. Lineage (GTDB taxonomy): Bacteria > Bacteroidota > Bacteroidia > Bacteroidales > PWNQ01 > PWNQ01. Next base: position 126 of record PWNQ01000139.1, read on the forward strand.
CCAATTAAAAAGAAACATCCTGTTAAAAGGGGACATCTTTCGGGTCGTCATCATGTTGGTCCAGTTCGTCATTCATTTTGGATGGCATGGTCATGGACTGAGCGGCATTATCGAAGTTTTGGTTTGGCTGTATTGCTCCGGGGTCTTCGCCCATTTGCTCTTCCCAGTCGCGGAACTTGGCAAATTTGGCCACAAATCTCAGCTTCACCTCATCCAGTGGGCCGTTTCGGTGTTTAGCGATGATCAGGCTACCCATTCCGTGGGTAGATCCTCCGTCTTCTTCTTCCATGATTTGGTAGTATTCGGGTCGGTAGATAAAGCAAACCATATCGGCATCTTGCTCGATGGCGCCTGATTCGCGGAGGTCGGACAGCAGCGGCTTTTTTGATCCGCCCCGTGTTTCCACCGATCGGTTGAGCTGTGACAAGGCAATAATGGGCACATCCAGCTCCTTAGCCAGCGACTTGAGGGATCTGGAGATGGTACTGATCTCCTGTTCCCGGTTTCCGGAGTCCGATCCTTTGGCAGACATGAGCTGCAGGTAGTCGATAATGATCATGCGGATATCGTGTTGTGCCTTTAACCGTCGGCTTTTGGCGCGGAGTTCAAAGATACTCAGCGCAGGGGTGTCGTCTATATGCATGGGCGCATTGAGCAGCGAGTTCACCTTTACGTTGAGCTGCTCATACTCATACTTTTCCAGTTGCCCCTTCTTAAGCTTTTCCGCTTCCAGCTCCGTTTCGCTGGAGATTAACCGGGTGGCCAGCTGGAGGGAAGACATCTCCAGAGAGAAGAATGCCACCGGAACCTTATACTCTACCGCCATATTGCGGGCCATAGACAGCACAAAAGCGGTTTTACCCATTCCCGGACGAGCCGCCAAAACAATAAGATCCGACTTTTGCCAGCCGGAAGTGATACGGTCCAGGGCGGTAAACCCGGAAGGAACTCCACTGACCTGCCCCTCGCGACTACCCGCCTCTTCAATATTCTTTATGGCCGCGTCGATGAGGGAACTCATGGACTCACTACTGCGGCGAAGGTTGTCCTCACCCACGGAAAACAACTCCTGCTCAGACTTATCCAATAGCTCAAACACATCAGTAGTATCCTCAAAGGCATAACGAATAATTTCTGAAGAAATGCGGATCAGCTCCCGCTGAATAAACTTCTGTGAAATAATGCGGGCATGATACTCCACATTGGCCGTAGAGGCTACACGGTTGGTAAGCTGAGAAATATAAAATGGACCCCCCACCGCCTCCAGATCACCCTGGCTCTTTAATTCATTGGTAACCGTAAGGATATCCACCGGCTCCGACTTGTTAAACAGCTCATAGATGGCACTGTAGATCTTTTGATGCGACTCCTTATAGAACATGGCCGGCTTGATAATGTCTATGGTCTGATTGACAGCATCCTTCTCCAGCATCATGGCCCCTAATACCGCTTGTTCCATATCCACTGCCTGGGGAGGAATCTTTCCATGCTCGGTAAATGGAACAGGAGTACCCGAAACTTGAGATGAACTCCTGATCTTTAGGGATTTATTATTCTTGTTTTCCATAGCCCAAATATAAAACCTTTCCGGGCTACCGATCAATTGTTTTTTCAGTTATTTTTCCACAAAAAACAGGGTTTTTTTTAAACCGTTCGCCGTGCACTCCATAGAGCAATATATTTAACTAATGGTTTAAAAGGAATAAAGCAATACCGCTGATTTAAAAACTCATAACTAATGGCTGCCGATGGGTATCTGCTTTGCCCATCCCTTAGGAATAACTGATTTTCAGCGGATGTGAAAAATGTGTGTGTTTAGACCGGGCAGGCAATGAAAACGCCAGGGCTTTACTTATGGATTCCTATTTGTATTCCGGCGGTGACCTGTGGCAGGTATGTATCCTTTAGTTTGAAGTCCAGGGCATTGGACAGGCGATATCGTCCAAACAGCACCAGTCGGTTATAGGCTACCCTGACGAACACCCCGTAGTTGAGTGCATTAACATAGTCCGGGTAGTATTTAGAATATTTAACCACCCGGTCTTCTTCCGGTTTATGGCGATAGCTATAGCGTGACAGGGCGTTCCAACGGCCATACACCCCCAGGTCTATAAAATTACCAATATAATTGCCCCGTCGTTTATCCACGTTGATGCGGTAATACAGTCCTGTTTCCAGTGCCAGAAGGTTGATCCGTTCCCGGTCGTATCGGATAGTATCGGGGAAGCTACGCTGCGGGTCATCGGAGAGGCAAAAGCTGGAATTACTAAGGGCCACCTCGTACCCTGCGCTTAAGAAGCGGTTAAATTTCAGCTTATAGCGAATCCCAAGGTCAAAATAATGGCTTCGGTGTGTCCGGATATCCATGGCCTGGGCCGAGCCCAAATGCAGCCCCCAGGTGATATAGGGGTGATAATAGTGGGTACGGTTGGCTCCCCGGCTGGGAAAGTCATCGTATATGTCTCCCTTTCCTTCCAAAAGCTGCTCCTGACCGGATGCGACGGGAACCATTGCGCACAAGGCAACAAGGAGTAACAGCTTTCTTTTTATGAACATTGTCTTTGTTATCATGTGTTTAAAATTTTCTATATTGCTTAATATCTGATAGTTGTATTATCGACACCACAGCGAATCCCGAATTCTCGGGACAGGTCCCGAATTCTCGGGACAGGTCCCGAAGGGAAGACATGATTATAGCAAAGCGGTTCTCACAATCACAGAAAACCCTGAAGGGGTGACATGATTATTTCTTCGCCTCCTCGCATCATTTCCCGGCGCGCGC
>PWNQ01000121.1 GCA_003557725.1 Bacteroidales bacterium
ACCAACGTTTCTTCACTGCAAGCTGCCGTGGGTTGGCCCGGTCCTCCCCTTTAGGGGAGTTAGAGGGGCGTGCGCGGGAGTTGTGGCCCGGTCCTCCCCTTTAGGGGAGTTAGAGGGGCGTGCGCGGGAGTTGTGGCCCGGTCCTCCCCTATAGGGGAGTTAGAGGGGCGCGCGCGGGAGTTGTGGCCCGGTCCTCCCCTTTAGGGGAGTTAGAGGGGCGTGCGCGGGAACACGCCCCTAACCCCGAAGGGTCCGGGACCTGCGGCACGGAGGTTTTATTTTCATTATATCATTAATTATGGGCGAACTAACCGAATATGCCCTTTTTTTTTTATGAAAGAAAATTTTCGGCTGGCTTTTTGGTTATGATCTTTTTATTACTTTTGCATCGAATCTTAAACAATTAGTAATGATGAAAAACAGATGGTTTTCTCCGAGGATGATTTTGGCTTACGCAGTTGTATTACTGGTTGTCTTATGGCGTCTTTTCACAGAGATACCCAACTTCACGCCGGTAATGGCGTTGGCATTGTTTCTGGGGTCCTATTTCGGTAAGCGTCATATTGCTTTGATCATACCCTTAACCGGGATGTTCATTAGCGATTTGATCATTGGTATGCATAGCACCATCTTATTTGTATATGTAGCTTTTGCGCTGGCCGTCGGCATAGGAGTTCTTCTCCGCAAGCACATTAATTTTGGTACTATCGTTGCCGGTGCTTTAGGTTCTTCCATAGTATTTTTCCTGATCACCAACCTGGGCGCCTGGCTGGCTTCAATGGGTGCTTACCCAATGACTTTCAGCGGATTGATGGCCAGCTACGCGGCAGGGATCCCCTTTTTCAGAACCGAACTGCTGTCCACATTAATGTTTAGCGGGCTGTTCTTTGGTGCCTATCACCTGCTGAAAAAATACAACCCGTCATTTGCCACCGGCTAAGATAAACGCTTTGCTTTCAAATAGCCCGGCCGGCCGGAGATGGTCATAACGGACACGCTTATATCCCAGACTTTCTTCCAGCGATTAATAATAAGGCATTGATTTTGCCCGTTATATAGTTTTATTCCGGGTAAATTACCGAGCCGGAACCATAATATATTGCCCGGCTACCACTGTTACTATATCAAAAATCCTTACTTTTGTACCGGCAATGTACAGCCCTGAGAGCAGTACTAAACCTAAATAATGGCTGAAAGCGGATCGCCACTATTTTATTCCCGGAAAAACAATGTGCCCTTTTCCGGGTTTAAATAATTACCGGATATATAGTAACCAATTGCATCAAGCTATGCGTATCTCCATTTTCAGAACCCCCCGGGCCCGACAGTTTACCTATCGTCCATTGTATTATGATGAGCGTAAAGAAGAGTTGGAACAGATAAAAGAGCAATACAGCGACCCGGAAAAAGCTCGCCAACTGGACCGTATACGAGAGCGTATCGGACGACGGTGGAATATGCACAGAAACCACAAACGTTCCAGTGAAAAGCAGGGATCCGGAATGGTGCTGTTTTTTTATTTGCTCATTGTGGCTGCGCTGATATATATAGTATTTTTTTTAAAAGTCTTTTAGTTGTCTATGACTGATGTGATAAAGCTGCTTCCCGACGCAGTAGCCAATCAGATTGCCGCAGGCGAGGTGGTTCAACGCCCCGCTTCTGTGGTTAAGGAGTTGATGGAGAATGCAATTGATGCAGGTGCGGCCCACGTTCGCCTGTTGGTAAAAGATGCCGGACGTACACTTATACAAGTAATTGATGACGGAAAAGGCATGTCAGAAACCGATGCGCGTTTAAGCATTGAACGACACGCTACTTCAAAAATATCCAGTGCGGCCGACCTGTTTGCCATAAAATCCATGGGATTTCGCGGCGAAGCGCTGGCATCCATTGCCGCTATAGCGCATATGGAGATAAAAACACGGCGGTCAGATCAGGAACTGGGCACACAAATATGTGCTGAAGGCTCACTGGTAAAGTCTCAAAAACCAGTACAAACGCCCAAAGGAACATCCGTGAGCGTAAAAAACTTGTTTTATAATATCCCGGCAAGAAGGAACTTTCTAAAGTCCAGACAGATAGAAATGCGACACATTGTAGAAGAGTTTAACCGCGTGGCCCTTGCCAACCCTCAGGTTAAAATGGAACTGCACGATGACAACTCTTCCCGCTATCAGCTTCCCAAAGGAGTGATGAAGCAACGGATAATTAGCTTGCTGGGAAAAAATATGGAGCAAAAACTGGTGCCGGTCAAGGTGGAAACGGCCCTGGCTGATATCTACGGGTTTACCGGAAAGCCTGAGTTTGCTAAAAAAACACGCGGCGAACAATACTTCTTCGTGAATAATCGCTTTTTTAAACACCCTTATTTCCATCACGCTGTTGAGAATGCCTATAGCCAGTTGCTTCCAGAAAAAAGCTTCCCCTCCTACTTTTTGTTTTTCCAAATTGACCCTGCCCGAATAGATATAAATATTCATCCTACCAAGACCGAGGTGAACTTTGTAGATGGACAAGGCATCTATGCCGTTTTACGCTCGGCTGTGCGCAAGGCCCTGGGATCACATAACCTCACCCCCAGCCTTGACTTTGATACAGAACAGAGCTTCTCTTCCCAGGCGTCTTCTGCTCACCGACCGGTCCGCTCACCGGAAGTGAAGATGACCCCCGGATATAACCCCTTTGAGCAGCAAGATGCCGGCAGAATGCGTTCATCGCCACCCCATAGCCCCGTAGCAGGACGGAAAAATGTGGACTGGCAAGCGCTCTATAATAGCCCATCTCCCGGAGAACCCCAAAGCCAACCCATAGACAATACCTTGATAACTAAAGAGAATGAAAATGAAAAGGCGTATTTTTTGCAGCTTCATGGTGAGTATATTGCCAGCA
>PWNQ01000190.1 GCA_003557725.1 Bacteroidales bacterium
AGTCATAGTTTATAATGAAAAGATGATCCACAAATAATAGCAACACGGATTAAAAGGGATGTAGAATTAAGTTAACCACTGAAGAGGGGTGAGGGTTAGCGGTGCAAGATGAGTTTGAACATTCCGTCTTGATAGGAAAAAAGCGGCTGATGTTTTCCGGCTGATTTGGAAAGATTGATTATCTTGTTCGTTCCGCTTCCCCAGTTTTCAAATAAACCCATCAGATAAAATACCTTAGCTATCATCCTGTTCCCCGGTCTTGAGGGGTGGTGCCGATGCAAGTTCTCGATAGTTATCGTTGGAGTGAATAACTGAGCCGGATTATAGAACGTAACCGAACCAGGTCTAATCTCAACAGTGCTCTTAACACTCTGACGATAATCCCTATGAACTATCATATTGACAACTGCCTCTCTGATGACTTCCAAAGGATACTCATATTCTTCATTAGAACTATCTGCAACTATTCTCACCGATTTGTTTAACTGTAATAATATCGCTGATAAAAGAGACCCCTGAATATTGATTAAATTGCCGGTATATACTTTCTCATCAAGAATAGGATTATATCCAATGTCGTCAGCAAAAACTCCCAGTTTGACCTCATAACGAAACTCAAAAAACGACTGAGGTCGCTTTCCGAAAAGCAAAATAGCGGCGTTGGTCAGTTTATCCTTCTTTGTCAGGTCGAGTTTTTCTAATATCTCTGCGGTCGAACTGTAAAGGTCTATATTGGCAAAACGCTTTGCATTGGCAGATTCCGCAAATGAGATAAGTGTATCAGTATCTATGTCTGATAGTGAAGCTGTTTCGCAAAAGAGATAATCAAACCCGTAGCCATTCTGTCTTTGATGTAAAAGATACTCATAAGTCTGTTGGTCAATCCTCTGATTTGTCGTACCAACCCTGAGGAAAGGTCTTCCAAAAGCAAGATGAGGTTTCAAAGGGCTTTCCTCAATTGACAATCGCAAACAGTGCTTTCCTTCAATTAAAACAAGCTCTATCTGTGGGAAAAGCTTAGGCTCGGTCGCAAGCTTTATTTCGTTAGCTAAACGCTTTACCGTATCATCTGTCGCCTCAACACCCAATACTTTCCCGGAATCAGACACACCAATATACAGTTCACCACCATGATGATTGGAAAAGGCACAAATCGTCTCGACTATCTCGCGAATTGGGGCAGTCGTTTTTTTTAGTTCAAGGACTTCAGATTCTTGCATTTTCGGTTAATTGGTTCTTAGTTATTTAGTTCTTGGTTATCTGGTTCTTGGTTCTTGGTTAAGGGGTTCTTGGTTGGGGGGTTGCTCGCTGCGCTCATAAAATTGGGTTTGGCGATTTGACGGTTTGGCGATTTGACGGTGGGAGAATCGGTTGTAGCGTTGTAAAGTTTTAGCGTTGTAGCGAGGGGAGAGTCAGTTGTAGCGTTGTAGAGTTTTAGCGTTGTAGCGCGGGTAAGAGTTGATTAGAAGAGCCAATGTACGATTTACGATGTACGATGTATGATTAAAAGTGTTAGCCACCGAGGACACCGAAGACACTGAGAAGAGTTGATTAGTTAATTAGTAAAATAGATGATTAGGAGAAAGAGCTAAGGGCATAGGGCTAAGAGCAAAGGGCGGAGGGGGAATCGGTTGTAGCGTTGTAAAGTTTTAGCGTTGTAGCGAGGGAAAGATAGGGAGTTCTTGGTTCTTGGTTCTTAGTTCTTGGTTCTTGGTTGAGGGGTTCGTGGTTCTTGGTTCGTGGTTGATTGGTTCTTGGTTGGGGGGTTGTGTAGATGCTTTTTCAAGTGCTTTATGAAACCACCTATCCGCTTCTTTGCCGCTTTTCCGGATTTCCTCTAAACGGCAGGCTGATTCTTCAATTTCTTGAATCCGTGCGTATAAGACTTGTTTGTCGATCATAATATCTTCCCATATAATCAACGTTCACCATAGGCTTGAATCATGTACTGATCTTTGAAATACTGCTCGTCAAGGCATTTACGAATTACATACTCCATTAAATCCTCAACCTTGTTATCTTTTGTAAACAAGAATTGACCCCTAAAGACATTAAACAAGAATCCGGTTGGTGCATCATTCAGTACCCTGACATCAATTTCTGCCTTCTCCTGAAGGTGATCAGCTATTTGCTTTGATAACTCGAATTCAAAATCGAACCGATCTTTACCCGCAAGCTTGTCTCTGATGAATACCCCAACGTCTATATCATTAAAATCTTGCTTCTCCGGATATGAACCATATATAAAAGCTGATACTATGCGAGGATCGTTGATGAGAATTGATTTTATTGTGTGGAGCATAGTGTTGGGGGGGGTCAAGTCAATGTAGAATTTAGAATGTATAATTTAGAATTGAAAGGAAGACAGTTAAATAGTTGATTAGGAGAAAGAGCATAGGGCGAAGGGCAGAGAGCTAAGGGCGGAGGGGGAATCGGTTGTAGCGTTGTAGCGTTGTAAAGTTTTAGCGTTGTAGCGAGGAAAAGAGATCTTATGAAATCCTATAGAGATCCGGAAGTATGGATTAAGGGGTTCTTAGTTCTTGGTTGATTGGTTATTGGTTCTTGGTTAGGGGGTTCTTGGTTCTTAGTTCTTAGTTCTTTGTTGGATAGTTGATTATAGTGGGAGATTAAAATGGAGTGAGTGAAATTTCGATTAAATAGTTCTTTATGTCCTGTTTAGGGATCTGAGTGGAAACATACTCAACCTCTTCTGCGAAGCTGATATCATCAAAATAGGCTAACTGCTGTCTAAAGAGTTTTTCGTTGAAACTCTCACCAAATATTTCACGAGAACGACTCGTAACCTCATTGAATGAAAAATAATGTTTGAAAATAAAATACAGGTCAACATAATCCTTCCACTTGCC
>PWNQ01000231.1 GCA_003557725.1 Bacteroidales bacterium
ATAAACATGATCAAATCAGAGGTAAGGGCTTGGCAAAACCACAGAAACAACAAAAACGCAAAGATTAAGTGGCAATTCACCACTGATGATGCAAGGGTAAAATTGCACCGCCTTTATCCGTAAATCCATGGTTGACATGACAATAGTGTTGTAAGAGTTCTGGATAAGAAAGATTTAGATTCTGAGGGAGAATTAAAGGAGGGTGCTAACGTTGAAATGGTTGAACCCCTTGAAGTATTTGAAGTTATAGATAATCGAAGCAATAAGGAGTAAAATGACCAAAAATAGGTTGAAAAAATCTCAGATTATTGCACTTGTACTATCTACATCGTTTTTAGTATTTGGCATCTATTATTCAACAACTCAATATAAGATCAACAGTCCTGAGTACACAGTAGGTACAATAGTTCCAATGCATGAAGGGGACAAGAGAGTTATGTTTAGAGCAAAATTTGAATATTTTGTTGAAGGGAAAAGATATACACTAAAATGGAATTCGGCTGAATATAAATTCAATGTTATTGGTGAGAAATATTTACTAAAATATGATAAAGATAATCCAAAAAGATCAAAAATTATAGCTACTAAACCACTATTTTTGAAGTATGAAAAAACCTATTACACAAAAGGATACATAAATAGAGTTTATTACGCAAAACCTCTTTTTTTTCATTCAAATCCCACAATTGGATTAGAATATAGTTATCCAATTGGGGATGTGAAGTTTATTAAATCACAGGAAGTTCCGGAAATCGAATTAAAGACATATCTGGATTCACTTTTAGAAAATAAAATTCCAGTTGTTGTGGAGTGCTGGGCGGAAGATGCAAGACGAGCAATAATTCACTTAGATAAACCACTGAAATAGCGTGTTGTTTAATCTAATGGCTTGTCTTCTTTGGTGAATTTTCTCTTTTTCATGTCTGGGTGCATAATTACTAATATTTATTGATAATTATGTCTGACTTATTCGGGGGCCAATACATAAGGCTATTGTGTTAGCCCGGTAATGGTTCTACAATACCTCAGTGTTTTCAGTAAACCGGATTCCATTGGTTTCCAGTTCCCGGAGGATGGGGTTGTACATGGCCGGTCTGGTGGGCAGTTGTATTCCTGTGCCTTTTATTATTCCTGTTAGCAGCAGTTTTACGGCAATGGCCACGGGCATACCCACGGTAATGGCCATGGCCGTATGCGGGGCCTCTCGTCCTTTTACTACCATGGATGCGGTGACCTCTTTCAGTTGATCTTTGAGGGTATACCGGATTTTGTGTTGCATAACGATCATGTCTTTATCTCCCTTTTCCAGGGCCCATTTTTCCTCCAGCAGGTTTTGCAGTATTTGTGCCGGTGTTCCATGCTGCATGTTTACAGGTTGTTCTTCAAACAGTCCCAGCCATTGTAATTTTTTCATCACCTCTCCCTGGTGTTTCAGGTTCAGGTATTGGCATACTTTATTTTCCACTTTTTCTTCCGGGTCGTAGCGCAGGAAGCTATTGGTGAACTGACGCCAGCTCATTCCTTTCAAATCTTTGATCTCCTGTGAGTTGTCTGTCATCCCCAGTTGTACCAGGGCGTTCCAGGCCTCACAAAATCCGGGTCGGCGCAGGGTGCCTCTGAAGATGGTAGGGATATTTTCCAGGCCATAGATCTCTCGGTATTTCAGTGAGTCGCGGTTGGGGTATACCTCAAACCGGCCATATCCCGGGATGGTGGTTGACTGGGTACGGGTAAAGAGCTGGTGATAGGGGATGTACTTATAGCGTCCGTTTCTGATGAACATGGACATGCCTTGTCCGGCCAGCACTACATTTCGTGGGTTCCAGGTAAACTTATAGTTCCAGGGGTTGTTATCGTATTCCGGAGCCATAAGGCCACCGGTAGATGACATAAATAGCTGGATGCTTCCCCCCTGGCTGCGGATATTATCCACCAGCTTCATGGATGACATATGGTCAATGCCCGGGTCTACGCCCAGCTCGTTGATCAGGGCAATGCCTGTCTCCCGGGCCGGGCCGTCCAGAGTGCGCATTTCATCGGAAACATAGGATGCCGTAATCATGTGACAGCGCTGTTCCAGGCAGTAACGGGCTACCCGGGAGTGCATGCGTGCCGGAAGCATGGATACCACCACGTCGTGAGAACCAATAAGATGAGACGAAGAGCCAGGGTCATTCATATCAAAAGAAACGGCCCGGCCACAGGAATGCCCCCCAACCCGCGAAAGGGCCAGAGCATAATCCCGGTCTGCTACCGTTACCTGCCAGTTATTATCACCCGAATGATCCAAAAGATAACGGATCAGGGTGGATGATGACATGCCTGCACCAAGAATAAGGATTTTTTGCATAAAAAGAAGATTTACTGTTGTGGTGCCGGACTAAAAGCCACCGAAAGTCAAAAGTATAACCACTTGGACCAGCACCATCAGGGATTTTTTCAGTGACAAATATACGGATCATTATGACAAGGAATGCCCATGACAGGAATTTTTGATACACCGCCTTCTGCCTGCAGCTTACTACTTAAAACATAGTCGGTTGTTATGCTTCACATTATGTGGTTTTATCCAGATAGTCTTCCAGGTATGCGTAGTCTGGGGTGAGAGCCCCTTTAAACAGGATAAGTGCTTTTTTAATGGGTTCGGGCAGGGCCAGCTCCATAAATCCTGCGTTATAGTCGGCCGTGGCTATTGGTGGCACAAAGTCAAGCAGTGTATTTCCAAATGCTTTGGAGGATTCTCTGGGCAGCTCACTGGGCAGAATGTCTACGGCCATGGTCAGAAGACCTTCCCCCTGATAACCCATTTGGATATCCCGGGTGAAGGGGTTATAAACGTAAAAGGGGTCTTCAATTTCCGTTGC
>PWNQ01000014.1 GCA_003557725.1 Bacteroidales bacterium
TCTATTAGAATAGAAGCATTCCCTCTGAAAAACACTTCGCTTGAAATGGATAAACTGCCGTAATTGCCACGGTGCTCCCAACTATCCAGGTTCTCTGTACTTGCCAGTTTCTTAGATTCAAGTACTTCTTTTTGTGACCACTCATATTCTAAAGTATTCTCCCATGGTGCAATCATTGGCATCTCCGGGATACTTTGAGCAAATGAGGCTTGGGAGAATAGAATAATTCCACCAAGGTACAGTAATACAATTCTAAACACTTTTTTCATGAAACTGTAATTTAGATTTTTAATAACTACCCCGAGGCAGAGCCATCAGGGTATCAATTTATTTTGTTTCCCGATCTAAAAGGTCGGGAAATTAAACTTACTTATGATTAAAGTTCAATAACTTCCAGTGGTGCATAGTTATACCGTACCGTTCCTACACCAGAAACATCTGCCAATGCTCCAATTCTGAAATAGTAATTTCTACTGTACTGAAAGTGATTTGAATTTTCACCCAAATCAATTGTCAGTGTATAAACCGTATCGTCTATTTCTATAGATGGGCTGAAAGATTGACTGAAATTATCACCAGAAGTGCTAAAATTTATTTGAGAACCAACATGCATGTCTGTGAATGCATACAATCTGATAGCACTCAACCTGACTTCGGGATTCCCGGCCTCAAGACTGAATGTTGCAACAATTTCATTTCCTACATGGTTTATGTTTGCATTTTGAACCCTGATGTATGGGGTAACTTCAAAATTATGTTGATTATCCCCTGAACTAATTTCGAAATTCTCAACTGTAAACGGATAGAAATTACCGTTAATGAATTCCAAATCGTAAGTGGCTGAGAATACCATATCATTACGGAATTCTCCTGTGTTTTGAATGTTCCAGGTTTGAGTTTGCGGATTATCAAATCCGTGCTCAATAGCCCGGATTGCTGAACCATTAATGATGTCTGTTCCAACTAATTCACCTGTTACATCGTCTATAATGGCCCCGTGAAATGATGCGTCAGGGCCATCATAATTGTCTATCACACATGAACTCATCACAAATCCGAAGAAAGAAACCAGTATGAGTTTGTTTATTAATGTTTTCATGTTTTTGAAATTTTTAAAGTTGTCTGAAAATTTATTTTATCACTTTTTAAACTGTTACCAGCCTGGATTTTCAACTAAATTGTTTGTTTCTCTACCAGGAATTGGCTGATAATAGAAGTGTGTTTGAAAAGTTCGGCCTGCGACTTCTTCATCGCTGATATTGTTTGAGCGCACAAAAATATATTTGGGCGGACTTTCACGAAGATCAAGTATTGGTACCAGGGCTTGCCGCCTTGTTTGGTCAAATACCTGATGGTATGTTCGTTTCCGTACCAAATCCCAATATCGGTGACCTTCAAAAGCGAGTTCAACCCTTCTTTCCAATAAAACATTTTCTCGGGTTAATGGAATTTCATCCATGTGTCCAGCTCTTCTTCTTAAGTCATTCAAAAGCTGAGCTGCTAAAGTTGCATTTCCAAGGCCGCTTTCTACAACGGCTTCTGCATAATTCAAATATATTTCAGCCAGTCGAATATCGATCCAGTCTGTATCAGAAGATTCTTCTGTACCAAGTACATCTCTGTCTTCGATCAGATATTTTTTCGGATGGAAGCCCGACATTGTGTAGTCGGCATCATCTCCTTGGCCTAAACCTCTGAAACCTGAAAAAGAACTTCCGCTTCCAAATGTATGGTAAGTTTCTCCATCTGGGCCGATTACAGAATCTTCGGTATAAATCATTCTGTTTCCATCTTGTGTAATGAGGCCGCCCTGCGCAATTATTTCTTGTCCTTTCCAAATAGAACCCGGCACAATCACACTTGCCAATAACCGTGCATCTTTATTCTCAAATGGTCCAAATAAGGTGTCGTATTTCTTGAAGGGCCAGTCTATGTCCACATTGGTTGGGCTGGAAAGCACATAATCTTCATTTCCATCTTCACGTGTTGCAATTTTCCCACTTTCTCTTACACCATCATTCGTGTATTCCTCAAAAATATCAACCAAATCTAAAGTTGGGTTAAATCGGCTTGCTTTATGAAAACCCGGATTTGTTTGAAAAGGGTTATAGAAAATGTCATAACTATGGCCCTGGTTTTCGGTTACAGTACCGTCCATGAAATGTTTCTTAAATATGATCTCATTATTGTCAGACATAAAGAGATCATAAAAATTATTGGCTGCTTCTTGTGGAGAGGATGGGTTAGGCATATACAAAGCATGTGTTGATTGATTTATAATGGCCTCGGAAGCACTGATTGCTTCTGCATAGAAAAATGCTGCATCTGATTCAGCTATTCCAACCAATCCCTGATTTACTGCTTCACCTACAAGTGGGGCATCATCAAAATATTTTGCAATGGAAGCTGCAAATAGAGCCGCACGGGATTTCAATCCATAGGCTGCCCATTTTGTAGCACGGTAAACTCCTTCATCAGAAGTTCTGAATTCCGGTAAATTCTCAATAGCCAAATCCAATTCATTAAGGATAAATTCCCAAGTTTCCTTTTCCGTACTTCTTGGGATGTATAGATTGGCATTATCACTACCTGGGATGTAATCCCCATCCAATACCCTGTCAATTAATGGTACACCACCGTAACGTTTTGCCAAGCCAAAGTACATATACGCCCGAATGAAATGAGCCTCACTTCTTAACTGCAAGAACTCTTCCTCGGTAAACCTGTCCCTTACTGCATCCAAGCTTTCAAAAAAGAGGTTAACTTCCCGGATATCGTTATATGGCCAATAACCATCACTAACCGGACCGATACCCATACCATCACTTCGATGAGCCTCGTCGGTATAAAAAGA
>PWNQ01000196.1 GCA_003557725.1 Bacteroidales bacterium
AAGAGAACCTTACCCCTCGACTTGCATGTGTTAAGCCTCCCGCTAGCGTTCATCCTGAGCCAGGATCAAACTCTCCATTGTATAAAATGTTGAGTGTCTTTCCCGACCCGATAACAATGTGTATAAGTATTTAAACTCATTGGATACTTACTACCAGGTATTGTTGTGCCTCATCTATTCAAAGAACGTGTTATTCATCCCTCCGCCTCCGCCTCCTCCTTAATTTTATCCCCCCGAAAGGGAGTGCAAAGATAATACAATTTTAAACTATACAAGAAAAAAACGTACTCTTTGAAAAAAACTTTTTGACGAAACCCCTTACCAAACCACCTATCCCCCTTTCCGCCTAAAGCGAGTGCAAAAGTAAAACCTTTTTTGTTACCAACAATGACTTTTGTAACTTAATTTTAATCTTTTTTGATCTTTTTTTTAAAGAGATTGATAACGAACACTCTGCTGCAATTATCGACCTAAAAAATAAATTTCTCCACCCATCAATCAGGAAACAGTGTATACCTTCATGGCTTTTACATTGGGTACCCCCCGCCCTTCCCCATATTCAGAAATATGGTTTTACAATACTTCTGCCACAGTAAAAATGCTTCCTCCCACAAATACTACCTCCCTTCTTCCGGCAGCGGCAAGGGCTTTTTTAAAGGCTATTGGCACGCTTTCATAGGCATTTCCTTTAAGGCCGGCCTTCAGGGCCTGGTCTCGTAATGTCTCAGCAGACAACCCTCTGGGAATATCCGCCCGGGCAAAATAATACCGGGCCCTCTGTGGCAAAGCATCCAGCAAGCCACTAATATCTTTATCATTCACCACGCCCAGCACTATATGTATTCGATTGCGCTTAAACCCCTCCAGTTGTTTCATAACCCCGGCAATGGCCGCAGGGTTATGTGCACTGTCGGCAATAACCAATGGCCCCCGCCGTAAAACCTGAAAGCGCCCCTGAAAACCCGTATTGGTTACCACATGCTCAAAGCCACGCTTTATATTCACCGGACGTATCACCAAACCCAATGTTTTCAACACTCTGATGGCTTGAAGGGTGGTTTGCATATTCACAAGCTGGTACCTGGCGGGAAAAGGAAGCGTCACCCGTCCTTTAACCAGCCCATCCAGACTCAATGCCACCTCCAATGCCCCCGTAACGGGCTTTACGTTGTAGAGGGATACCTCCCGGGATGCAACGGAAAGAGGTGCATCCACAGCGCTGGACACTTCTTCAAAAACAGGCATCACCTCTTCCAAATATTCCCCTATAATAATAGGTGTATCTTTTTTTATGATACCCGCCTTTTCCCGGGCAATTTCCGGAAGGGTTTCCCCGAGAAAGCGGGTATGATCCATGGCCACATTGGTGATCACCGAAAGCATGGGAGACACCACATTGGTGGAGTCCAGGCGCCCTCCCATTCCCGTTTCCCAAACCACCACATCCACCTTTTCCTCTTTAAAATACCAGGCGGCCATGGAAAAGGTAAGCTCAAAGAAGGAAGGGGAGTAAGCCTCTACCTTGTCATAATACCGATCCATAAACTCCATCACATCCTCTTCGGGTATCATGCCCCCGTTGATACGGATACGCTCACGGAAATCCTTGTAATGAGGAGATGTGAACAATCCGGTTTTATATCCTGCATCCTGCAAAATGGAAGCCAGCATATGACATACCGACCCCTTTCCGTTGGTCCCGGCAATATGAATACTCTTAAAGGCTGTGTGAGGGTGCTGAAAAAAGCGGTCCAAAGCCTGCGTGGTGGACAAATCATGCTTATAAGCTGCTGCCCCCTGCCGCTGATACATGGGCAGGCGGGTATACAGAAAATCAAGTGTCTCTTTATATGTGGAAGCTGAATACATTTCTATTTATTATTTATTTGCCACCAATGACCTAATAATATTGGCGTTTCATCTGTTTATTTTTTGCCACGAATGCACGAATAATATGGGGTGACATTATTATAAAATGCCAAATAACTATGCCCTATGCCCTACTCATCACACCCCACGCATCACACCCAAACGCTCCGCGCCACACACCAAACCCAAAACCCTCTGCCCAAAACCCTCTGCCCTCTGCCCTCTGCCCTCTGCCGTTTTACCCTTTATTGTAGAAAACAGGCAGCTACAAGCCAATTCCAGGCCCCGAAGGGTTTGGAAAGGGGCGCGTGCGGTGGCCCGGTCCTCCAATAGGGGAGCTAGCGGGCCGCATGGGGAGGGTTAATCGCCGCTAAAAATTGTGGGGAGAGACTCTACCGGCCTGTGGTAAATATATAGGTAATGGTTCCCACCTGCGGTTCGGGGGCGTCATTTTTTTTGCTGAAGCGGGCTTTCATGGCCGCTTCTTCGGCCAGCCGGATTAGTTGAGCATCGGTGGTTGTACTTCCTTTCATTTCCTGTTCTGCGCGAATCACCTTTCCTTCCCGGTCCACCCATATTCTGACCGCCACGCGACCTTGTTCAGAAAAGATTTTCGGGGGTTCAGGCAAGCTCAGCCCTGTTCTTCCGGAGAGGCTAAAATCCAGTCCCCGTCCCCCTTGTCCCTGTCCTCCCGCCTGTCCGTCAGGGTCTCCCTGGGGGTCACCCTGGCTTCCTTGCTGTTGAGTTTCTCCCTGACTGCCACTGCCCCTGGATTGGGGGCCTGAGTAGGCCAGACTGGGATCAGCAGCTGGCTCCGGATCGGGTTGCGGGTCTGAGGAAAGCTGTGAGCGAACGGTTTCATCCGGCTGGTGGTGGTTATCCTGTCCGCCCATAACCGGGGCGTCTTCCGTATCCTGTGTGGCCACATCTTCTTCTCCGGCGGAAGACTCAGAGCTTGAAGCAGAGGGTTGGCGAGAGGGTTGATCATAGCCGGTGCCCATATCCGTATATCCCAGGTTGACAAAGACCCCCTCTTCCTCGGGCAAAGGCAACGGTGTGCGAAAGGAGTAAATAAGCAGCATAATCACCAGCATCACATGGAACAATAAGGTTCCAATGATCCCGGCGTTCATGTATTTCCGCTTACCTTGATCAGTCATAGTTCACTAACGTTTTTATGCGGGATTTATTTTGGTCTGGTGGCTAAAATCACCCGGTGCTCAGTATCCCTTTGCCGGTTGATAGCATTAACCAGATCGATGACGGTAACCACATACTGTACGGGAACAGATTCATCTGATCGCAGGACCACAGAGGCTTTATCATGTCCCTCCAGCACATTTTCCAGGTTCATCCGCAGCTCATCAACAGTGAGGGGAGTCTCCCTTCCATCGATAAAAAACTCACTATCGGGACTGATATACACTTGGATAGCTTGCGGTTGAGCATGAGTGGAAGAATCGCTGGCGGGCAGCAGCAGTTTAATGGCACTGGGAGCGATAAGTGTGGATGTGAGCACAAAGAAGATAAGCAACAGAAACACCAGGTCCGACATGGACGAGAAGTTAAAGGAGAGTTCGCGTTTATTTCTGGTTCTGATAGCCATAATATACTATTTACAATGTTTTACGCCGGTTCATGCAGCAGGTCCATAAACTCAGTGGTACGGGCTTCCAGGATAAACACCACTTTTTCGATGCGTGCCACCAGGATATTGTATGCGATATATCCGATAATCCCCACGAACAATCCGGCCAGGGTGGTGATCATGGCCTCATATATTCCTCCGGCCAGCATATCGATCTCGATATTATTACCGGCCATGGACATATTATAGAAGGCTTTGATCATTCCGGAGACGGTACCCAGGAATCCAATCATGGGGGAAACACCAGCGATGGTAGCCAGTACGGCCACATTTTTTTCCAGCTTGGACACCTCCAGCCGGCCCACGTTTTCGATGGCCGTATTCACATCGTTGAGGGGTTTCCCCAGCCGGGCAATCCCTTTTTCGATCATCCGGGCAATGGGAGACTCATTGTTTTTGCACAACGCTTTGGCCGAATCCACCTTCCCGTCATGCATAAAGTCGCGGATGTTATTCATGAAGTTGGTCTCTTCTTTGGCGGCTTTTTTCAAGGCCATATAACGTTCCACGAAGATATAGATGGCGATAATGGACAATATGGCCAGCGGGATCATGATCCATCCTCCGCGAACCACCAGTTCCAAAAGCGATAGCCTGATCTCCCCTTCTCCCGTTTCCGCACCGGCTGCATTTGCAGCATCCAGGAGCGTGTCCCCGGTGTCGATTACTGATAAGATTATTCCACTCATAATATATTGCTTGTTTCTGACGGTAAAAGTAAGGTTTGTTTATGTTCTAAAACGAACAGGCAACCATAATTTTTTAACAAGTGTTTGTTAATATATTTAACTTCTTTCAGGACATAATATTTTATGCCTCCATAGCATATTTTTTCTTCCCCATGCCAGGGTTGTTTTCTTATCCAATTTTTTCCGGCACCTTGCGTTATAAAGAAAACCATTTCAATATGGGCCGGTCTGTTTTGTTTATAATTTGTTTGATATTAGGGCTTTCTCTTTTTGGCCAGCAAGCTTCGGACACCCTTGAGAGCCCCCGCACCCGCATTCAGCTGGTTCAGGCCGACCGGCTTATGTACAACAAGGACTTCCCCGGCCCGGACATCCAGCGATTACTGGGAAATGTGATCCTGGAGCACGACAGTATGTTTTTGCATTGTGATAGTGCCTACCTGTATGAAAAAAAGAACAGCATGGATGCCTGGGGCAACATCCGCATAGTGGGCAGTGATTCATTATTTATTTACGGTGAAGAGCTATACTATGACGGCAATACCGGGGTAGCAAAGATGCGCAAGGACGTTCGCCTGGAAGACCGGCAACTGACGCTGACCACCGATCATTTGGACTACGACCTGGCCAATAATCTGGGATACTACTTTAACGGTGGACGCATTGAAGACACCTCCAATGTGCTTACCAGCGAGCTGGGCTATTACTTTGCCGATGACATGGAGTTTTTCTTCAAAGATAGCGTCCATCTTGTAAATCCGGAGTACACTATGGATTCGGATACCCTCATGTATCATACCGCCACTGAGGTTGCATTTTTCTACGGCCCCTCTTTTATCCGGTCGGATACCAACACCATTTACTGTGAAAACGGATGGTATGATACACGCCGTGACCTGGCCCAGTTCAATGAGAATGCCATTCTGTATAACAGCAACTACAGCCTTCAGGGGGATAGCTTATTTTACGACCGCAACAGGGGGCTGGGAAAGGCGTTTGTAAATGTAACCGTGGCAGACTCCACTCAGGACATCCTTATCAAGGGGCACCTGGCAGAGTTTTGGGAGGTTAGCGAAAATGCTTTGATTACTGACAGCGCACATGCCATTCATATCGATAACGGCGATTCCCTTTTCCTTCATGGCGACACGCTGCGATATATGGGTGATACCGCCAGCCGTGAAGGGAAGCACCTGATGGCATATTATGGAGTAAAGTTTTTCCGTCCCAACATCCAGGGCAGTTGCGACTCCCTTATTTACTCCCTGCAGGATTCGGTGATCAGGATGTTCAGTAAGCCCGTATTATGGACAGAAAACAGTCAGCTCTATGCCGATTATGTGGAGTTTCATACGGCCAAAAGCAGGAACCAAAAAATGCTGCTCCGGAATAATTCGTTTATGGCCGAAGCAGACCTGGACAGCGCCAGCTTTAATCAGGTTAAAGGAAAAAATATGTATGGCTATTTCCGGGATGACCGACTCCATAAGGTGTATGTGGAGGGAAATGCAGAAACCGTCTACTTTGTTCGTGATGAAGAAGAAGCATTGGTGGGCATCAACAAAGCGGCTTCCAGCGACCTGTATATTTATGTGGCTGATAAGCGTATTGAACGCCTGGTATTCATTAAAGAGCCAGGGTCCATTTTATTTCCTCCCGGGCAACTCAATCCTTCCCAACGCCTCATAGACGGGTTTACCTGGCATGACCAGTTAAGGCCGCGTAGCCGGCATGATATATTCAGGAAGTAAGGGTCCCTTTCAGCGTGGCCGATGTACAATCATGCACTTTTACCCGCACATAGGTCTTTATCAAATGGGAGCCGCCGGGGAATACCACCACTTTATTTTGCGAATTACGCCCCATAAGCATGTTGGCATCTTTTTTTGACGGGCCTTCCACCAGTACTTCAAAGGTCTTTCCCACATCCCCATCATTGCTTTTCTGTGACATTTGCTGTTGAAAGCGTACAATTTCTTCCAGCCTTTGCCCTTTTACCTCTTCCGGCACATCATCTGTCCACCTCTTTGCCGCTGCTGTCCCGGGACGTTGCGAGTATTTGAACATAAACGCAAAATCAAACCGCACTTCTTGCATCAGGGAAAGGGTTTGGCGGTGATCCTCTTCCGTTTCTCCGGGAAAGCCGGTAATGATGTCTGTAGTGATGCCGCAATGGGGTATCTTTTCCCGGATAGCACCAACACGATCCAGGTACCACTCCCGGGTATACTTCCGGTTCATCTTCTCCAGCACGCGGGAGCTGCCTGATTGCACAGGAAGGTGAACTGCCCGGGCAATATTTTGGTGTTCTGCTATGGTATCAATAAGCTTTTGTGATATATCCCTGGGGTGTGATGTGGCAAAGCGCACCCTCAGTTGCCGGCTCACCCCTGCCACCTGGCTCATAAGTTCCGGGAAATCCACTTTCTTTGACCCATTGCTCCAGCGGTATGAGTTCACATTTTGCCCCAGCAGGGTTACCTCCCGGTATCCGTTATTGTATACCCGTTCCGCCTCCCGGATAATGGTCTCCGGGTCCCTGCTTCGTTCCCGTCCACGCACATAGGGGACCACGCAATAGGTGCAGTAATTATTGCACCCCCTCATAATAGATATAAATGCAGATACGCCGGAGGGGTCCAGTCTCACGGGGTCAATGCGGTCATAGGTTTCCTCTTCCGACAGCAACACATTGGCCATCCTTCTGCCATCGCGTGCCTGCCCCAGCATATGGGGCAGGGAGCGGTAAGCATCGGGGCCGGCAATAATATCCACACCCTGACATAATTCCAGCAATGACTCCTTTAATCGCTCCGCCATACAGCCCACCACTCCCAATACCATGCCGGGACGCTTTCGCTTGATGGCACTGAGTTCAGAAATACGACCCAACACACGCTTTTCTGCATTTTCACGTATAGAACAGGTGTTCACCAAAACCACATCCGCCATAGACAACTCCCGGGTAACATCATAGGATGCCCCACCCAGAACGGAAGCAATAATTTCACTGTCAGAGAAATTCATCTGACAACCATAGGTTTCAATATAGAGCTTCATGTATTTATACTTTTATCAGACAGTAGAGATGCACGGCCGTGCGTCTCTACAATTTGCGATTATAATACCTGAAAATTACGACAACATTAATCAAACAAAACCAGCGTGAAAGCTATTTTCCTTACACTGGCCATATGAAAACTGACTTTCCCGTGTGAATATTGTTTTACCTTTGCAGCCCATTTTTAATAAAACTACAAACTGGTTTACCCATGGCAAAGAATCTAGTAATTGTTGAGTCTCCTGCAAAAGCTAAAACTATTGAGAAGTTTCTGGGCAAGGACTATCAGGTCATGTCCAGCTTCGGTCATATACGTGATTTGGAAAAGAATAAACTGGGTGTGGATTTGGAGCATGGCTACAAGCCCAACTATGTGATTCCTCCGGATAAGAAAAAGGTTGTCAGCCAATTAAAAAAGGCTGCTGCTTCAGCGGATAAGGTCTTGCTGGCTTCGGATGAGGACCGTGAAGGGGAAGCCATTTCCTGGCACCTTGCAGAAGCGTTGAACCTGGACATGAGCAAGACAGAGCGGATTGTCTTTCATGAAATTACCCAGGGGGCCATCAACCGGGCCATAAAGAACCCCCGCACCATTAACTACAACCTGGTGTATGCGCAACAGGCTCGCCGGGTGCTTGACCGCCTGGTGGGGTATGAACTCTCACCCTTACTGTGGAAAAAGGTAAAGCCTTCTTTGTCTGCCGGAAGGGTACAGTCTGTAGCGGTCAGGCTGATTGTTGAGCGCGAGGAAGATGTGAAAAAGTTCACCCCGGCCGCTCACTTTAAGGTAACGGCAGATTTTGATGCAAACGGAAAGGTTCTTTCCACAGAGCTATCCCGCCGTCTTAAGGAAAGTAAGGAGTCGCGCCAATTTCTGGAACACTGCTCCGGGGCTTCTTTTGAAGTATCCCAGGTAGAGAAAAAGCCGGGAAAAAAGTCGCCGGCAGCACCCTTTACCACCTCTACCCTTCAGCAGGAGGCCAGCCGCAAGCTTGGTTTTTCTGTCTCCAAGACCATGATGGTGGCTCAAAAACTTTATGAATCGGGGCAGATAACCTATATGCGTACCGACTCGGTGACCCTCTCCAAGTCGGCCCGGGAAATGGCCCGCGAAGAGATATTAAAGGAGTTTGGAGAAAAGTACCATAAATCGCGAACCTATGCCACCAAATCCAAAGGTGCACAAGAAGCCCATGAAGCCATCCGCCCCACATATATTAATAAGCGTGATGCCAGCGGCGACCGGGACATGAAAAGGCTATATGAACTCATCAGAAAACGCACCATAGCCTCACAAATGAGTGATGCACAACTGGAAAAAACCAATGTGCACGTAGATATTTCCGGACACCAGGAGCAGTTTATCGGTAGAGGAGAGGTTATTGTCTTTGACGGATTCCTGAAAGTATATATGGAATCCCGCGATGAGGATGAACCCGGTGAAAACCAGCAAGGCCTGCTACCCCCCATAAAAAAAGGCGAAAAGCTGAATGCAAAGGAAATACATGCCATAGAACGCTTTAGCAAGCACCCGCCACGGTATACCGAGGCAGCTCTGGTGAAGAAAATGGAAGAGCTGGGCATTGGAAGACCCTCCACCTATGCTCCCACCATCTCTACCATACAAAAAAGAGAGTATGTGGTTAAGGAAGACCGCGACGGAATAAAACAAAAATACTTACACCTCGCACTTAAAGACAACAAAATACGGGAAAAAGAGAAGCACGAGAAAACAGGGTATGAAAAAAATAAGCTTTTCCCCACTGATATCGGCATTCTGGTGAATAAATTCCTTATGAGTTATTTTGAAAACATTGTGGATTATAACTTTACTGCGCAGGTGGAGTCACGGATTGACAAGATCGCCGCAGGCCAGGAGGAATGGAATAAGATGATCCACGACTTCTATGGCGCTTTTCATGCCACGATACAAAAGACAGAAGAGACCACTGAACGGTTTCGGGGTGAACGCCTTCTGGGCAAAGACCCCGGCACAGGGAAAAACGTATATGCCAAAGTGGGGCGCTATGGCCCTATGATCCAGATGGGAGACACAGAAAGCGAGGAAAAGCCCCGGTTTGCAGGACTCAGAAAAGGACAAAGCCTGCAGGAGATCACCCTGGAAGAGGCCCTGGAATCGTTCCGGTTCCCCAAAGAGCTGGGAGAATACGAAGACAAAATAATGGTGTCCGCCATAGGCCGGTTTGGCCCCTATGTGAGACACGACTCCAAGTTCTTTTCCATCCCTAAAGACGAAGACCCTCTGGAAATCACTAAAGAACGAGCCATTGAGCTTATTGAAGAGAAACGTAAACGAGACCGGGAAAAAACCATAAACATATTTACAGGAGAAGGGGAACAGAAAGAGATCAAGGTGCTTAAAGGACGCTACGGACCGTACATCGTCTATGAAAAGAAAAACTATCGCATCCCAAAAGAGCAGGACCCCCAGGCCCTGTCTTATGAAGATTGCCTGAAGATCGTTGAAACCTCCGGAAAAACTACTCGTAAAACCCCTAAAAAGAAAACGGGAAGCAGCCGTGCAAAAAGCACAAGCCGGAAGAAGAAAAAAACCACAGGAAAGTCAACCACTTCAGGTAAAAAAAGCTGACCATTGCCAGCCTCCCGGTGAGAACTAAGCACCCCCAACCACCATGGATATTACGGAATATTTTGAGCCTGCGGAGGTAAATATGCCCCCCCGCCCCGGGAACCTCCCTGAAACGCGCCTGGGAGACGTGATCAAACGTTTTGAAAGAGGGAAAGAACCACCGGATATTTCCGGAACGGACCTGGCTATTCTGGGCGTGCAGGAAGACCGCAATGCCTTTAATAACAAAGGATGCGCCCAGGCACCACAAACCATACGTAATAAACTCTATGCCATCTGCCAGGGAGATTATGAAGTGAAAATGACAGACCTGGGAAATATGAAGCCCGGAAACACAGCCAATGATACCTACTTTGCCTTGAGTAACGTCCTGACACATTTGCTGGAAAATAACGTACTACCCATTATTATAGGCGGAAGCCAGGACCTGACACTGGCTCAATACCAGGCCTACGCCAGACTGGGCCGCATAATAAACATTACCGCCGTGGATTACGGCTTTGACCTGGGAAATGCAGAAGAACACTTTGACTCCAGGTCCTACCTGAGCAAGATCATCCTGGACCAACCCAACTACCTGTTTAACTACGTAAATATGGGATACCAGTCATATTTTACAGATAACCAAGCATCCCAACTGATGGAACGCCTGTATTTCGATACGTTCAGACTGGGAAGCATAAGGGAAAACCTCCAGGAAGCAGAACCCATGGTGCGAAATACCGACCTGTTTACACTGGATATCTCCGCTGTGAGGCAATCCGACGCACCCGGAAATGGCAACGCATCCCCCAATGGATTCTATGGAGAAGAAATATGCAAAATATGTCAATATGCCGGAATTAGCGACAAGGTCACATCAGCAGGGTTTTATGAAGTAAATCCGGAAAAAGACCATCACCAGCAAACCGCACACCTGACAGCACAGATGATATGGTACTTCATCGACGGATACTACAACCGAAAAGATGATAACCCTGCCAGAGACCAAAATAAATATAAACGATACATCGTCCAGATGGATATGTATGGAAGGGAAATACAGTTTTACCAAAGTAAAAAAAGCGGACGATGGTGGATGCTGATGCCAAATACCCCCATATCAAATGCCGGAATAAAAAGAAATATCTGGATCCCATGCTCCTATGAAGACTATAAAACGGCAGCCAATAACCAGGAAATACCCGACAAATGGTGGAAGGCACACCAAAAACTGTCGGTTTGAACCCGGAAAAATACTGGAGAAAAAAAATCATCAAACCACAATATTATTCGTGCATTCGTGGCAAAAAATAACAAATGAAACCTCCATGGCGAAAATTTTTTCGACACACAGGAGAATGATTATTTCCTTACCGGAAAGCTCCCGCGCGCGCCCCTCTAACTCCCCTAAAGGGGAGGACCGGGCCACCGCACGCGCCCC
>PWNQ01000092.1 GCA_003557725.1 Bacteroidales bacterium
ACAGACTCCGATGCAATTGACTCTCCTGCATCATTTCTAAGTACTGCCTGGTAGTTAAACATTTGTGGCGCCTGTGCCAAAACACCAATACTTAAAATACTTAATACTAATGTGTAAAAAATCTTTTTCATCTTTATAATTGTTTTGGTTAATTCTTGAATACTAAACCCCTATACCTCTATACCTCTAAACCTCTCAACCCCTAAATAATAATTTAACAACAGCAGCTATATGCTTTTAAATATTGTTTAAAAAAACTAAAATAAAATAACTTTTGTTAAAAATAATAAAAACAATTAATTAAAAGTTCAAAATTGCCTGTTAATTATTATAAACAATGCATTTGTCAAGCACCGAAAGTTTTTAACATTGGTTAAAATTCGGGTTTTAGTCATTATTAGGGAGACATTGTGTATCGTTCTAACCCGGAAGTTTCCAGTTCCTATCGGAAGCTGGAAATTCCTGGTGCACGAAGGAACTGGAAGCTCCGAAGGACTTCCAGCTTCCGGATTAGTGAGTCAAACAGTTAAATCCACTATGTGGAAGACTGCGCCTTTTGTAAACAGGTAAATCACTATGTATCTTCATTATTTAAAAAATATTTCGATCCCGCTTAGAGCGGGATATTAAAAAATTCCCTACCCTTCGGGACAGGAAATTTAAGTGTCAAATTCACCCCGTTGGATAATCTTGCTTAACAACGGAAAAAACAAAAGTATCGACTATCTAACGGGGTAAATCAAAGTGTTTACCCCGTGAAATCTATTTTATTTCAACGGGGTCAGTCATCCTTAATGCAACGGACAGAGTACCCGTGCGCGCGGTAGTGTCTGTACGTACCGGCATAGGTATTGCTGAAGCCCAGGTAGCGAGATTCGATACCGCTAACCGTACTAGACCAATAGTAGCCGAATGAACCAACACCGTCGAGCACCCCCCCCCAGTCGAATAAGCGTTCGCCTGCAGCAGGCAGTTTAAGCGGCGAGCCGAAAGCACCGTCAGCATCGTCACTGTCCCAACTTTGACGTTCTTCTTCCCACTCTGCCTCAGTGGGCAAGCGATAGCCAGGTGGGCAAGGGTTGTTTGTGCCGTTTTCTCCCTGCCATAAATCATCGTTCTGTGGGCTGAGCCAATCCCAAGGGCTGTCTTGTACCAAAATAAAGTTGCCATGTCCTGGTGTATCACTGCTACTTAGTGTTGATGTTGTACCTGACGTTCTTACCTGATGCCCGTCAGCAGCCCTGCCCCACTGGTATAAATCGCCGTAAGCTTCTGAGTCGGTACTGCTGGTAGCAGCACGGCTAGCGCCAAGATTACGATCCATCCAGGTTTTGCCGGTGACAGGGTTGGTTACTTCTACCACTTTGGTATTATCTCTTGTTGTAAATCCTTTCTGCTCGCCGTAAGCTGTCCCTGCCAAATTTGTAGCATAAGCCCTGACATAATGAGTGGTTTTAGGGTCAAGTCCTGTTATGCTGCTTGTAAACCCGCCATCACCATCGCCATCTTCAGTAAAACCATCATTGCTTTCTAAAGTTGGATTTTCTGATGTGCCCCATACAACACCTCTTTCAGTTACTTCTGCACCTCCATCATCGGTGATATTTCCGCCCGAAGTTGCAGTTGTGACAGTAATGTTTGTTACAGGATTAGTTATTATGGAAATTATTCCATCAAGGGTAGTAAAGCTTTTTGTTTCACCATAAGCAATGCCAACGCTATTGGTAGCATAAGCTCTTACATAGTATTTTGTATCTTTTGATAATTCTGTAATTTCCGATATGAATTCTCCTGTACCGCTGCCATCTTCAGTAAAGCCATCATTGCTTTCTAAAGTTGGGTTTTCTGATGCGCTCCATACAACACCTCTTTCAGTTACTTCTGCACCTCCATCATAGGTAATATTTCCACCTCCTATAGCTGAAGTTGCCATAATATCAATAATATCTGCTGTACCTATGGTAGCATAATACTGCGTCGTAAATTGCTTTTCATCACCATACACTGTGCCGGCAATGTTGGTGGCATAAGCACGCACATAGTATGAGGTGTTGGGCTCTAATCCTGTCATTTCAGTCTCAAAACTTCCAGTGCCGCTCCCTGCTATTACTGTATTATCGTCAGTTGTTGGGTTTTCACTAGTGCTGTATGCTATGCCGCGGGCTGTTACTTCATCTCCTCCGTCATCGGTTATGTTACCACCTGAAGTGGCAGAGTTAGTAGTAATATCTGTAATATCTTTAGTGGTAAGAGTGGCTTTTTCCGGGCAATCACCCCACATAGGTGCTCCAAAACAAAAGGTTAAAGATTCTCCGGTCTCTCCGGGTGGAACTGCTAGCCACTCTTCACCATCCCAGTATTTCATTTCGCCGGGTGCTGTGCCAGGTGGCTCCTCTGTTAAATAGTTTTTAAGGTCTGTAATCTGGCTTTCCTCTATTAATAAAGCCTGCTGATGCGCTGTTACATCTTCCTCAGTAACAGCATAGTCCGATATAAAACCTTCAGGATTTGAAGCAAGATAGTAGTCCTGCAAATCACTGATCTGGCTCTCGGTTATTTCAATACCTTCAGATTTATCCCAGGCTTCAAAAACCGGGTCGGTTTCTACGGTCAAATACTCCTGCAAATCACTGATCTGGCTCTCGGTTATTTCAATGCCTTCAGATTTATCCCATGCATCAAAAACCGGATCGGTTTCTACTGTCAAATACTCCTGCAAATCACTGACCTGGCTCTCGGTTATTTCAATACCTTCAGATTTATCCCATGCATCAAAAACCGGATCGGTTTCTACGGTCAAATACTCCTGCAAATCACTGACCTGGCTCTCGGTTATTTCAA
>PWNQ01000204.1 GCA_003557725.1 Bacteroidales bacterium
ATGTTAATGTGCCACTCCCAACCAATGGGGCTATTGGGGGCAAAAGTACTATTTTTTTCGCCACCGTCGCCGCTCCCGCTCCCGTTGCCGCCGCCGCTCCCGTTGCCGCCGCCCCGGCAGTAGGCAATGCCGCCACCGCCGCCCCGGAAACCCATCACAGTGGGTGATGTTCTCTGAATATCCAAAAGATTTTATATTTTTGCACGTTTATACCGGGAGGCTGTCGGTTGTCCTTATGTAATTGTATATGATGCGGTTGTATTTTTTCCGGCAGGTAAATAAGCAATTATATCCGGGGAATGCCTGGCAGCGACGGGTGTATATTCAGTGGTTTAATCAACAGATAGAAACAATATAAATTGAGATATAATGAAAAACAAATTAGCAGTAGTAGCTTTTGGTGGCAATGCATTGTTGCGCGGTGATCAGAAGGGGACCATCCAGGAGCAGGAAACCAATGTACATGATACCTGCACCCATTTAGTAGACTTGATAAAGCAGGGGTATGATCTGATTATTGGGCATGGTAATGGACCTCAGGTGGGCAATGTATTATTACAACATGAGGCCGGTGAGCGCATGTATGGCATTCCCAGGATGCCCATGGATATATGTGTGGCAGAGACACAGGGGGCTATTGGGTTGATGATTGAGCAGCAGTTGCGCAATGTGCTGGCTAAACATAACATAAAAAAAGACATTATCACTGTGGTCACACAGGTGATTGTTGACAAGGATGATCCAGCCTTTGATAATCCTGCCAAGCCAGTGGGTCCCTTTTACAGTCAGGAGGAGGCCCGGAAGCTCACGGATGAAAATGGCTGGGTATTTCATGAAGACCCTCGCAGTCGTGGCTGGAGAAGGGTGGTGGCCTCGCCAAAGCCGGTTCGGGTCAACAACCGGGAAACCATTGAAAAGCTGGCCCGGGAAGGGAATATTGTGGTCACCGTGGGTGGTGGCGGCATCCCGGCCTATGAGAAGGATAATGGCGACCGCGTGGGTATCGATGCCGTTATTGATAAAGACCTGGCTTCTGCCCATCTGGCAGGAAACATCAAAGCGGATGAGTTTTATATCCTAACTGATGTGCCTCAAGTGTTTATCAACTTTAACAAACCCGGTGAAAAAGCGTTGGCAAAGGTGCCTACCCGGGAAATCCGCCAGTATCTGGATGAAGGACATTTTGCCGAAGGGTCTATGGCCCCCAAAGTGCGGGCCGGACTGCATTTTATCGAAAAAGGAGGGAAGGCATGCGTAATCACCCAGGCCAACCAACTGGGTAACGAACAGGCCGGAACCATAATCACCGATGAGGATTAACAGTGGTACGGAACCACCTGAAACACCCACCACCGGAGCTCATACACACTAATGCAAAGGGCAAGCGCCGGAAAGTGGTATAATCTGGCGGCAGCACCAATAACACAATACAATATTCATCTTAAAACAATATAACCTATGGCTTTTAACCTAAAGAATCGTAATTTCCTCAAACTGTTGGATTTTACACCTAAAGAGCTGCAGTTTTTGCTGGACCTTTCGGCAGAACTGAAACGGGCCAAATATGCCGGTACGGAACAGCAAACCATGAAAGGAAAGAATATCGCGCTGATCTTTGAAAAGGCTTCCACCCGGACGCGTTGTGCCTTCGAGGTGGCAGCACTGGACCAGGGTGCTCATGTGACTTACCTGGGACCCACCGGGTCTCAAATTGGTAAAAAGGAGTCTATCAAAGATACGGCCCGCGTGCTGGGACGCATGTATGACGGAATCCAATACCGCGGATACGGACAGGAAGTGGTGGAAACGCTGGGCGAATATGCGGGCGTACCCGTATGGAACGGCCTTACTAATGAGTTCCATCCCACTCAGATCCTGGCCGACTTCCTTACTATGAAGGAGCACTCGGACAAGCCCATGAACCAAATGTCTTTTGCCTACCTGGGCGATGCCCGAAATAATATGGGCAACTCCCTGCTTATCGGGGCAGCACTGATGGGGATGGACTTCCGGTCGGTGGCTCCCCAATCGGTACAGCCGGAAAAGGAGCTGGTAGATAAAGCCCTGGAGATTGCCAGGCATACCGGTGCCAAAATTACCGTCACCAGCAACCCGGAAGAGGGCGTGAAAGGATGCGACTTCCTGTATACCGACGTATGGGTATCCATGGGTGAGCCGGAAGAGGTATGGAAAGAGCGTATTGAGCTGCTTAAACCTTACCAGGTGAACCAGAAGCTGATGGACAGCACCGGAAACCCTGACGTGAAGTTTATGCACTGCCTGCCCGCATTCCATAACCGGGAAACGGCCGTGGGTGAGGATATCTTTCAAAAGTTCGGACTGGAAAGCATGGAGGTGACTGAAGAGGTGTTTGAGTCGCCCGCATCCATTGTCTTTGATGAAGCCGAAAACCGCCTGCATACTATTAAGGCAGTGATGGTGGCAACTCTGGGATAAACCGGATAAGGATACATCCATTTCCGGAAAAGGAATACAAGTGAGCGTAATCCGGAAAAGGATTGCGGAAGACCTTAATACTCCGGAAAAATATGATCATGCTGGAAAATGTCATTTTTCTGGTTATGTAATCCGGGAATGGCAAAAAAAAAACCGGCCCCCGAAAGGGCCGGTAAAACCAAAATAAACACGTGGACGGGCAATGGCGGCCGGATGGCCGCCTGCCCCGCCGCCTGTATTTAGCAGGCTCCGTCATAGAAGCACTGAACCTCATCCCAGTTTACCAGGTTCCAGAACGCCTGGATATATTCCGGACGACGGTTCTGGTATTTGAGATAATAGGCATGTTCCCAAACATCCAGCCCCAGAATGGGCG
>PWNQ01000117.1 GCA_003557725.1 Bacteroidales bacterium
CCTCCGATGGCGTCCGACCCATATTTAAGGGAGGCCGGTCCTTTGATGATCTCCATACGGTCGATACAATGCTGGTCGATGCTCAGACCGGTATGACTGCTCCACTGTTGCCCGCCCAGCCTGATCCCATTTTGTGCCACCAGCACGCGATAAAAGCTCATCCCCCGGATAATGGGCTTGGCATTCCCTGTCCCGATATCCATGGCATTCAGCCCGGGCAACTGCCGCAAGCTTTGCATCAGGCTTCCTCCGCGGTTTTGCTGAAGATAATTGCGGTCCAGCAAATCTACCGATAAGCTTTCCGTCTTTCGCAACTGCTGCCGGCGGTCGCTGCGCACCTCAACCCCTTCCAACTGCTGGGAAGACGGTGTCAGGCGAATAACAACTGGCTCGTGACGGTCCCCGGGTTGAAACACCCCTTCAACCGGAATGTAGCCAACATAGGTAACCAAATAAGAGACGGGCTGACCGGAAAACCCTTCAATGATAAACCTACCCTCTGAATCGGTTAAAACACCCCGTTCAGAAGCCGACTCCAAACGGATGGTTACCCCCGGTAAAGGCTCACCCGAGTCGCATTGAACAACCCCATGATAGGAGAAATCCTGAGAAAATATGGATGGGAGAAACCCAAAAATTAAAAATACCACCCCGGCCAAATATCTTGATAATCCTTGCATCTTCTTACTCATTTAATTCAAAATACAATCAAATCCATTCTGTATTCCTGTTTCTCAATGCCTGTTTCTTCTGCCACACCGCAATAAGCAACAATTTCACGTCCAACCCCCTAAGTCCTTTCGACCGGAAATATTCCACTGATGAATACCCCTTCTCCCATGAGCATACAAAAGTCCGTCAAATAAGCATACCGTACAATCGCATAATAATGGTAAAATATCATGTGCCCATCACCATATTTAGTGAATCTTCTCCTGCTGCATTTAGTGAATACTCCCTTGCTGTCTCCCCCTGGGCGGAACCGATGCGCTGTTCCCCTTTCCTTCATAACATTATATAGATTGCCGGTATTACTTGTTAACCCTGTGATAAACAACACATAGCAAACTACCCTTTAAGGGTCTGCCAATCTGCACATGGGTTGGGTAAGGAAATAGAAACCACCATATTTGGTGACATACACGTAGAAAACTCCCCAAAAGCAGGGATAGGCTGGTATTGATTAATTGATTTATTTTGCAGATGAAAACTATGTTATGTTGTTAATGAAAGGGACCCCATTATGTATATAACCAAGAAGACCTTCATCAAGCCGGATATGGAGATCACCGGTTTGTTGTATGAGAATCCCAGTTTATTGCTTATGCTGGAGCACTTTGATATAGATTTTGTTGTAGGCGACAAGACGGTTGCGGAGGTTTGCCGGGATCACCACATCAGCACTTCGTTATTTATTACTTTTGCAAACATGTATAATGGTTTCAGCACCTATGATCTCCGTGACTTCAAGCCTGGGGACGCAGCGGTAATGATTCGTTTTCTCAAAAACAGCCATGATTATTACAAGGAGGAGAAGTATCCGGAGGTGAAGCAATGGATTGAAAAGCTGCTGCATAAGAATGACACGGCAGAGATGCGTCTGGTGGACAAGTTTTTTTCCCAGTATTTCCAGGAGGTGAATGATCATCTGGACTACGAGGATCAGGTGGCTTTCCCCTATTTTTCCAGTCTGATCAACGAAAATGGCGGGCATGTTTCTTCCAGTGATTTTTCTGCTTCCGTATATCGTGATCATCATACGGATATTGAGTCCAAGCTGATGGAGTTAAAGAACTTATTGTTAAAACATATAACGCTAAAGAACGATCGAAGTTTGCGTAGACAGCTGCTGTGGAGCCTGTTTCAACTGGAGCACGACCTGCACATTCATTATTTAATTGAAGAACATATTTTGATACCGTTGATCAAGGAAACCGAAAAAGCCCGTGAGTAGTGACTGCTGTTTAAATATTGCCGTGATTGAGCCTTCAGATATGATTTATGAAGGGTTGTCCAACGTATTACTCCGTTCCGACATCCATTTTCATGTATATCGTATGGAGGATATGGAAGAAGCCATGGATGCATACACACGTGAGGCGTTTGACATACTGATTGTCAACCCCATATTTATGGGTTCGGGGCAAGCTGTCTACCGGAAGATTAAGAAGCACATGCCCCGGGTCTCCCTGGTATCAGTGGTTTATGCCTTCCATGAAAAGCGTACTTTGGATCTGTATGATTTGGTATTTCAGATTACCGACCCTTCGGACACCATTACCATTGGTATCAGGAAGTTACAGGACAACCATGTCCATTGTCCTGACCATAACGACCCGGAGGAGCTGAGCCAGCGGGAAAGGGATATCCTGGTGGAACTCACCCGGGGATTGTCCAACAAAGAAATCGCTGACAAGCTGCATATCAGCAGTCATACGGTAGTGAGCCATAGAAAAAACATCAGCAGAAAAACAGGCATAAAGAGCCTGTCTGGCCTGACCATTTACGCCATTACCAAGAATATTATCTCTTTGGAAGATTATTAACTCCCCTCCTCCATGTCGTGGTTCATAAACCCTTGTTCATGAAGCACGTCCAAAAACAGTTTGGAGAAATCCACGTTCATCTTTTTGGGATAGCGCACATTGGTAAACACCTGTGCCAGGGTTTCCAGGTTATTTTCTTTGATAAACTGTGCACTTTCAGGCAGGTTTTCTTTCTCCTGATAGGCCTCATTGATCATACCGGGAGAATAGTCGCGGTATTTTTCATGGTGAACCATGGCATTCATGGGCAGGCGGTCGGTTTTCGGGGGAGTCTCATCGGGGTATCCAATGGTGATACATGCTACCGGGACCACTCCTTTGGGCAACTCAAACAACTCAATAAGCTTTTTGGCCTGATAGGTCACGGTACCAATATAGCATATTCCCAGCCCCTGATCCTCTGCAGCCACACAAGCATTCTGAGCTGCGATCAGTGCATCGATGGCGGCGGTCATAAAGGACATAAAATTATCGTAGCAGGGAGTAGCCTGCCGCTGCTCACACCACTTGTTAAAACGGTTGAAGTCGGCCAGGAAAGTCAAAGTAACCGGGGCCTCTAAGAGCATGGGCTGCTTGAAATGGATCTCATGCAACGCCTTTTTCATCTCCGGGTCCTCGGTCTTTAAAATGCTGTACACCTGCATACCACCCGTGGTGGATGCACGAAAAGCCGCATTATAGATATTATCCATCTTCTTCTTTTCAACCGGCTTACGCTTATACTTCCGGATAGTTCTGTGCTCCAACAATGTGTGTAATGTTTCCATAAAGATTCTTTGGTTAAATTTTAGTGGGCAAATATCTGAAAATAATTACAGAATAAAAAGCCGTTGCCGTTGCCGTTGCCGCCGCCACCACATATTAGGGTATAGGTATAGGTATAGGTATTGGGTATTGCCTTAATTGGCAATTCGTGCTTATCTTTGCCGCATGTGGGAATCATTAAAAAGCAGTTATCGCGTCTATTTAAAGCTGGAGCGCAATCTAAGTGACCACTCCATAGAGTCATACTTGCGGGATGTGGATCACTTTACCGGGTATTTGGAGCAGGCTTCTCCGGGTTTGCCGGCATCGGGGGTGAGCCCGGACCACCTCAACAAGTTTATTGTCTGGCTTTTCGACTTAGGTATTGCCGTAAATTCTCAGGCTCGCATGGTCTCTGGGTTAAGGAGTTTTTTTCGTTTTCTGGTGATGGAAGGGGTGATAGAAAAGGATCCCTCTGAGCTGGTCAGGTCGCCCCGAACCGGTCGCAAGCTTCCTCAAACCTTGTCGGGAGAAGAGATCGACCGGATGATCCTTAGTATAGACTTAAGCAAGCCGGAAGGGGAGCGCAACAAGGCCATTATTGAGACCTTATATTCTTGCGGCCTCAGGGTCAGCGAGCTGGTTCACTTGCGGTTATCCAACCTCTTTTTTGATGAAGGCTTTGTGCGCATACTGGGTAAGGGCGATAAAGAGCGTCTGGTGCCCATCGGCCCCCGGGCGGAAAAGCAGATCAGCGTTTATATCAACCAGGTACGTATCCATGCTCCCATACAAAAGGGGCATGAATACTATGTGTTTCTCAATCGTTTTGGAAAAAGCCTAAGCCGGATATCCGTTTTCACCCTGGTTAAGCATTTGGCGGAAAAAGCCGGTATCCGGAAAACCATCAGCCCCCATACTTTCAGGCATAGCTTTGCTACCGAACTGGTGAAAGGAGGAGCCAACCTGCGTGCGGTTCAGGAAATGCTGGGCCATAGCAGCATCCTTACCACAGAGATATATACCCACCTGGACCGTGAATTCCTCAGGGATACGATTCGAAAATATCACCCCATGAGCCGGGACCAAGGTTAAATCAGTGAACAACAAAAGAATACGTTACCAGTAGAAAGCTGTTTGTTAAATGGCCTTAATCATACCATTCCACTTCTCCTTTTTCATTGATAACCACTCCCCAGTTCACCGATATGAGACGGTCGTTCTTAAAGTAGAAGTCAATAAGAGCATCGTCAAAAGACGCCCTCATTTCTCCGCTTTCCTCATATTCTGTATCCTGATTAACAAACCCCTGGCTTTCCATAAGGCTTATTATTTCTTCCCGGCTCATATCAAAGATTTTCTTTCCAAAAAGTTTACTCTCCGGGTTATCCGTTTCACAAGCCGTAAGGCGGGCTACACTTTCTCCTTCAAAGAAAAGGTAAACCCCCGGTTCTTCATAATCCCACAGCAGGATATTGGGTGCATCTTCGCCGTCATCTACCACTTCCGTGTCGTCAGGTTCTCCCATCCGGGCGATCACCTCCTGGTCGGTGGCGGTAAAATCCAGGTCCCCCAAGCCTTCTTTTGGCCTGATTTCCAGCTTGATCTGTTTCATTTTTCTTGTTTGTTTTTTTGTTATTTTTGGAGAGCTAAATATAATACAATATATAATACAGTGCAAGTATTTTTTATGGTAATGGGGAATCGGGTTCTTTAGCCATCTGGTTATAAACGATTTTATCCAGCCATTTAGGAAAAAACCAGTTGATCCACCAAGTGATTTTCCCTTCTTTAGAGAGCACGATCATTCGTTTGCGTTTCTTAACTGCTATGTAAATATGGTTTGCCACTTCATCGGGGCTCATCATTTTATCTTCGTCTCTGGGAGTTTCTTCCTGGGATGATCCGTCGGCGGTAAGCGCATTTTTTCGGATATTGGATGCGGTAAATCCGGGGCAGGCCAGCAGCACGTGCATGCCAGTCTTACGGGTTTCCATCCGCAGCACATCCAGGAATCCGTGCATAGCGGCCTTGCTGGCGGAATAAGCCGCTCTGGCGGGAAGCCCTTTGAAGCCGGCCACCGAAGAAACCCCAACTACCGAACCCCTGGCTTCCAAAAGAAAAGGAAATGCATGGTGAGTACAGTAAACGGCACCCCAAAAGTTAACATCCATAAGCCGGTGAAATACATCCATTTGAAGATCATGAAACATGGCACGCATGGATATCCCTGCGTTGTTAATAAGGATATCCAAACGCCCGTATAATTTAATGGTCTGATGAATAAGGTTTTTGCAGTCTTCTTCCCGGCTCACATCCGTTACTACAGCCCTTGCTTCCCCCCCATTCCGGCGTATATTTTCTTCCAGATGCTCAATTTTCTCCTTATTCCGTGCTGCCAGCACCACCCCATATCCGCTTTGGGCATACTTTAAAGCTAATGCTTCACCTATCCCCGATGACGCTCCTGTAACAATCACTATCTTCATTTGCTTCCGTTTAGCCATGGTATTATATGCATCATTTTATTGATTGTTATGAAAAAACCAGATGGTTTGTTCCAGCAAACAAAAGTAAAAATATTTTACAACCGCAGAGGTTGTTTTTCAGCGCCTGCTCAACGGTGCGTTGCCGTGGCACCCACTCCTTTGCCTGTACATGGGTTTTCAAAACACCTGTCCAGGTTTTTCACAAAAAAGGAATCAAATTTTCTCACCTGACTATCAGCACTCCCCATGCATTTTCTCTTTTTTATGAATTTTTTTTGTCAAAAGGTTTTTCTATTTCAAAAAAGGGTTTTACTTTTGCACCCGCGTTTGAGGGGGTAAAAGGCCGCCGGCCCGAAAGTCCTCCTTTATTTTTTTACTGATTCTGTAGCTCAGTTGGTAGAGCATCTGCCTTTTAAGCAGAGGGTCCCGAGTTCGAGCCTCGGCAGAATCACATTAATTGTTAAGCCTTTACAAAATCAATTGTAAAGGCTTTTTTTGTGATGTATACACACAGACATAAAACCACTTCGATGGCTACCTTTGCTTTAAAGGATGGTGAAAGTCTTCGTCTTGTTGCTTTTATATTTGAACCGAAAATAAACAATTCCTACCTTAATCCGTGGTCTGAATAACGGGGAGTATTATAGTATTAACCCTGATCAGAGAAAAAGACACAATGCAAAAATTACTATCGTTAACTGCAATTTAATAAATCCAACGGGATTTTGGAATAACAGCTATTTAATTACCGACAATTGCTTTGTGAACATCTGGTTTCCGGAAATAACACGAAGGAAGTATATCCCTGGCTTTAGCCCGGCTGTATTTAATGTGAAGGAATTCTTTCCGGCATAACCCTTTTTTCCGTGCACCTTTACTACACTTTTGCCCACTGCATCCATCAGCTCAGCATAAATAACTGACTGCCTGTCAAGATATAGATCAATGTTTACTGTTTCATGTACCGGATTGGGATAAACATTCCACTGAGACAATGTTTGTTTATCGTCCGTAGAGACGGTGTAATCATCAAATACAAGCAAGTTATCCAGATAAAAGTTAGCCCCAACACCTATTGGTACCTTGCCAACATCGCTTTGATTCATTCCTGTAGCTAATTCAAAAGCAATCAGCACTTCCGGTTCTCCATCCAGTGTAGCCAGGTCAATAGTATCCGATTGCCATTGTGAATAGACCGGAGAAAAATGATAGCCTCCGTGGATGGAATCAG
The DNA here is from genome assembly GCA_003557725.1 of Bacteroidales bacterium. GTDB lineage: Bacteria > Bacteroidota > Bacteroidia > Bacteroidales > PWNQ01 > PWNQ01. The sequence goes on from PWNQ01000117.1 coordinate 7,011, forward strand.
TTGTTTCCAGGTTGCTTCCAATTTTTTCATATACCGTATTCCAGGTTAATCCACAGTCAACGGACACGTTAATTCGAAAGGTATCCTCTTGATTATGGAATTGCTTATAAGCATAGTCAAAGCGCAGTTTGGTGTTTTTGCTCCCTGCCAGGTTTAGCTTTTCATATGCCACCCTGGCAGATGTTTTTGGATGCAAACTATGAACCGCAAAAGCCAGGCTGTTTTCTGACTGTTCATAAGCCCCCAGAGGATGATTGACAAAATGTAAAACACTTTCATTAACAACATATATCTGATAATACATACTTAAATTGAATGCATTATCCAGTTCTACATCATATGCTGAATATCCCTCAAAGTTTTCCTGCAAGACGTTACCCAAACTTTGGACGGGAACGGTGTAAAAGTCAGGTATGGTATACGTATTGTCAGCCAGGTGTAATTCCATAAGGTGGCCTGACTGCTCCACACTGACACTAAAGGTAATGGTATTTTTCCCGGGATATAGCATCACCGGGGGGATAGTGACCATGGTTGAATCCCCTGGAGCCAGTCCTGAGGAAATTTCCTGATACAGGTATTGGCTTTCATTGATGCTGTACCCCACATAAAAAGTATCTGCGTATGCCTCACCCACATTATAAACCTTAATCTCAGGCTCGGTAAAATACTGGCAGGGTAAAGGGATATCCCCTTCATATTTAACGGATAGGTCCACCAAGGTCTTTCCCGTGGGCAGCACATAGCTCATGGTGGCTTTATTTGCTGTAACGATATTGGTTTTTTCTTCCGCAATAAAGCCAATTACCTGCAGGTTTCCGGGCATCATGGGTATGTCGTTGATATGATGCGGAAGGCTGTAAGTGTACTGTCGTTCAATCAGCATTCCCTGTCCTGTGGAATCAATAACATGCCCCCATTGGCCGGTAATCATGTGTCTGAGCATATACATATGGTTGTAGTTCCATAATGCAGGCCCTATGTTCCTTTCCGGGAACAAATATGCTCCAATTGCTATCCCTTTCATATTATTCTGGAGCAGGGCCAAATTAAGATATACGGAGTCAGGCGCTCCCCATCCGGTAAAATACATTTGAACATTTACGGTGAGCTCACGCTTATCAATATCTATTTGGGCCTCCAGTGCCAAATTGACATAGGAGTTCTCAGATAAAACCTGTTGAACAGCATCCTCCCATTCCGCCCGGTGCAGTGCCATTTCAGGATGTTGAGTCAGTGAAGGAAAGTGCCGGCGGTTCACCGTACCGATACGATGTGCAGAGATAGAAACGCCGGATATGCTATCCAGTAACTCGCCAAAAGGGGTGCGATAATCAGCCATTAGTATTCCGTGCATTGGTTTAGCCGTTGATCCGGAATGCACATTGATCAAATAAACATCACCAGGATAATCCCTCATAAGTTCCTGACCAATACGATCAGCATCGGGCCTATAGAGATAGCTGTACCCGCCAAAACACTCCAAAACAACCTTTTTGTTTTGAATGGTGGTATCTACGGGCAGGGAAGCAAAAGATACTCCTGTTAATAACATGGCGGATAATAAACAATACAGTTTTCTCATGATTGTTATGATTTGGTTTATTTATTTCATCCCAATTGCTTTGGAATCACTCTGACATTGTTTTTTTGCAACTGTTTTAATATTTTACAAACTTTTGCATCACCTTCCCCTTCTTTGTCCTAATTTCCAACAGATAAATTCCCGGACTCAGGGTTTGGATATTCAAGCGGGCGTTTCCACTCAGGTTATTTATATTCATCAATGTCTGTCCGGTAATATGATATATTCTGGCCTGATAGGGATGGCAGAATTCAGGGTGGATATTCAGGTATCCATCGGCGGGATTTGGAAATATGTTAACTTCATCCGGGGTGTATGATATCTGTGGGGGCACATCTACCGAGAAGCCATGACCACACGGAGGGTTATCGGTCCGGTAGTAATGGTTCAGTGAGTCGGCATAAGATCTTAATAAGCTAATAATTTCATCATAACTACCCTGCGGCACCATGGCGTTGGTATAGGCTACATCCAGTATCATTTGATCACCCGGGGCAAAAGAAATGCTGTCTCCTGAAGAAAGCATCAGTTGGCAATCACTTGCTAAAATAGAGTTATGTGCCTCCCAAACAGGGTTTTCGGCGGGCACTTGAAAATGGGTACCATAAAACAAGCTATCGGAGTCACCGGGAAAAAAGTACCGTGCTCTTAAGCCCTGTCCGGTAGTATCACAGCCGCTGCCACCATAAGAAAGGTACAGTGAATCACTCCAGAATCCTCTGGCCATATTATACATATAATCACTCCCTATTCCGGTGATGCATGGGTTTAGAATTCCTCCCCAGTGTCTCGCATTATACATGGAATGTGTTAATCCGAAGAACTCATTGTCAATCACTCCATCGCCAAAGCCGATCCCATTAATGGCATAGGGGTGTGTTAAGGGATCATCTTTTTGGTTATCCGGCTTTTCAGGTCCTCTGAGGATTATCGTTCCGGACGCCATGGCCGTATCGCCCAGTGGATATGATCCCGGCAATGAAGTGTAAGTGAATCCCATCCCATTGGACACATCGGTGCCAACAAAGTCATCAAATGGGTTAGCTATATCCATATCCATAAATATGGTAGGCAGAAAGTCATTATAAGTACGTTGTGACCGGTTAATAATTTTATATTTGGCAAAGAGGGTGTTATGCATGGGTTTACTTTGGGGGCAGTTAAAAGCGTAAAACAGGGCCTGTACTTCCATATGCATGGGATTACCTCCGGAAGAGCCCTGACCGCCACCCACATCATTTAAAACGATAAATGCAGCCTGGTCTCCCAGAATATCCGGATAGTCCCCGCTGGCCAGCGGGTCATACTGTTGGTCGTTATTGACATCCACAAAGGGAGCCATAGGGTGAGAAGACGTTCCTGCCGGCCATTCCAGTAAATCATCCGGCGGATGATAGCCGGGCATGGAAGAGGGATCTAGATACCATTGCCTGAAATCATCGATTTGGGTACGGGTAATGGTCCAAACACGATTGTATTTGTTCATGGTATCCGTATGAATCTACCCCTGAGCATCCAGTGGCCCCGCAACAAAATCAGGGGGCTCATTCATGCGCAAATACCTGTCAGCCGATATATATATGCCCCCCATAGGACATCGTCCCGAAAGCCATAAAGAACTGGTAAAAACCGTGTGTATCCCCGAACCGGCAGGAAATTCAAAACCCGGCTGCTGGAACATTTGGTGACCAGTGTAGGCAGAATCCAATTGATTAAACTGAATCCCATAGCTGTTTATGTGAACACGTACATTGTTAACATTCAGTACAGCACTGTCGGGAAACAAAAGCTGTGACCATAACAAAGGGCCCGAAAGCAAAAACAAAGCAAGAATAAATAATGTCCTCTTCATAATAATGATGGATTAATTTTCATTACAAAAATACGGATATCTCTATTGCATAAACAGGTAGAAATCAGGGAACGGTATACTTAGGACAGAATTCGGCAACAATGCATCACCTTTTAACCTTATCCTTTTTGTTTCTCCAATCCAAATCTTTCTACCATCTTATCATATTCCTTTTGAAAAGACTGTTTTTGATGATGGCTATCCTGGTTTTTTATATACCTTATCAAACGCGGCAAATGATACTCACCGACTGATGCTGCGTAATAATCATCCTGCCACCCGAATTTTGTCTGGATAAGCTTGTTTTTATTAACCCAATGCGATGACTCGCCCTTGATCAAATTCATTACGGTGCAAATGTCTTGATCCGAATTTAATGAAATAATACAATGCACATGTTCTAAATATCCATTTATTTGGAGAATATGAATATCTTTTTTCTTTGCATTCTCTTTGATGTGATCAAATATCTTCTGCCTGACTTCTTTTCCCATCAACTTTTTTCTTCTCTTTGTTGCCCAGACTGCATGAATGAATATTTTAATATATGGCATGTTTGTGGGGGTTTCCCCCATCCCCCCCCGACCTGAAGGTCGGGGCAATTGGGGGTTATTTATTTATTAATTAACTGATTGATTTATTTATTTATTGATTGCTCTGTTTTTTACTGCCCCCTCCATCCCCTTTAAATTTTCACCTTTGGGCTTCTGTATACAAAATCCCCCCGACCTGAAGGTCGGGGCAATTGGGGGTTATTTATTTATTAATTAACTGATTGATTTATTTATTTATTGATTGA
>PWNQ01000177.1 GCA_003557725.1 Bacteroidales bacterium
AACTGCCGCGGGTTGGCCCGGTCCTCCCCTTTAGGGGAGTTAGAGGGGCGCGCGCGGGAGCTTTCCGGTAAGGAAATAATCATCCTCCTGTGTGTCAAAAATCCTGTCATGGGCGTTTCATTTGATTAGATACTCCTCTCTGGCTGAATACAATACCGGAACAACAAATAAGGTGATCAAGGCAACCGCCATTCCGCCAAATGCCGGGATAGCCATAGGGATCATAATGTCTGCCCCACGCCCGGATGAGGTTAATATGGGTAACAGGGCCAGCAAGGTTGTTGCTGTAGTCATCAGGCAGGGGCGTACCCTTTTCATTCCGGCATCAATAACTGCCTTTCGCACTTCGGGAATATTTTGTGGTTTACGTTTTTTAAAATTTTGCATCAGGTATGTGGAAATGACAACGCCATCGTCAGTAGCGATTCCAAACAAAGCAATAAAGCCTACCCATACAGCAACACTCAGGTTAAAGGCTTTCATTTGAAACAGTTCTCTCATATTGGTATCCAGCAGGGAAAAATTCATAAACCAGCTTTCTCCATATAGCCATAACATCACAAAGCCGCCTGCAAAAGCCAGCGCAATGGAAGAGAAAATCATCAATGCCGTGGTGGTTGACCGGAACTGAAAAAACAGGATTAGAAAAATGACCACCAACACCAGGGGCATTATGATCGCCAGTCTTTTTTCGGCTCTAACCTGGTTTTCATAGCTTCCGGAAAACTGATAACTCACTCCTGCCGGCACTATCAGTTCACCCGTGGCGATCTTTTCTTTCAGGTAATTATCTGCATCTTCCACAACAGTTACTTCAGAAAATCCTTCTTTTTTATCCAACAAGACATACCCCACCAGGAAGGAGTTTTCACTACGGATCATTCCGGGGCCGGGACGATAATCAATTTCTGCGATCTCTCCTAAAGGGATTTGCTGTCCGGTAGGAGCCGGGATCAGGATTTTTTTCATCACCTGGGGGTTATCACGCCATTCCCTGGCATAGCGGGCCCGGATATCATAGCGCTCTCTTCCTTCCACCGTGGTCGTTAGCGCCATTCCTCCCAGGGCCACTTCAAGGTACTGTTGCACATCGGCCATATTCAGCCCATAACGGGCAATGGCTACACGATCAATATCCACCTCCAGATAGGGCTTGCCCAGGCTTCGGTCTGCAAAAACCGCCTCCTCTTTCACGGAGGGAACCTCCTTTAACAGCTGTTCTATGTTAAAGCTAAACTCTTCAATGCTTTCCAGGTCCGGCCCAAACACCTTAATGCCCATGGGGGCTCTCATTCCCGTCTGAAGCATCACCAGGCGGGTTTCAATGGGTTGGAGCTTTGGGGCAGATGTGACGCCCGGAATATCATTGGTAGCATTGGCAATTTCATTCCATATATCATCCGGGCTATTTATGTGATCACGCCACTGACGAAAATACCGGCCTCGCTTATGGGGGATCAGTTCCCCATGCTCATCCCTGACAAACTCCCCCTCATGGTCAACCTTAAAGCGAACCGGATAACCGTTTTCATCATTAATATATTCCGATTTGTAAAGGATAATATTTTCAAACATGGAAAGCGGCGCAGGGTCCAGTGCGCTCTCCACACGCCCCGCTTTCCCCACCACCATTTCCACCTCAGGGATGGCCTGCACCCGCAAGTCCAGTTGGCGGAGATACCGCTGGTTTGCTTCCATACCCGAATGGGGCATGGAGGTGGGCATAAGAAGGAACGAACCCTCATCAAGTGCAGGCATAAACTCTTTCTCCATGCCCGGGAAGGCATGAAATAAAGAGCTCCACAGCGAGGTGGTACGGATGTTCCAGCCCAGGGCATTGGTGGCTGAGGGAATAAACCCAAACACCTTATCAAAACCCAACCAAATATTTATGCCTAATAAAATAATAAACGCAGGAAGCAGCAGAAAGGTTTTTTTGTACTCCAGACACCACTTCAAAATATTGGGATAATACCGGATAAAAATTTTGAAAATGCCCAGGACCATGGCAATAATGAAAGCAATAAAAAGCGCATTAATCAACAAGCTGTTGGCCACTCCCAGGGGCATCCATTCCCGTGCGAGAAGCCAGACAACGGATAAAGACACAATGGAAATAGTGATCATGTTACTATGCCGTACCATCAGCCCATTGAGCTTTGAGATTGGAAGCTGCTGATTTTGTGCCAGCAAATCCATTATATTGACCAGGCTTAACAGGATTAACACTACGCCTGCCCATACAGACCACCACATGGCAGCTATTCCTGCCAACATCAAAAGGACATTTAATACTAAGCGGTAATATTTCCTGGTGGTTTTCAATGAGAAGAGCCAGTGGGCGAAAGCGGGCATCATAAACAAGGTAATGATCAGGGCCGCTACCAGGGCAAAGGTCTTGGTAAATGCCAGTGGGCCAAAAAGTTTTCCTTCTGCCGCCTGCAAAGTAAATACCGGCAGGAAGCTTACAATGGTTGTGGACACGGCCGTTAAAATGGCAGAGGCTACTTCAGTGGAAGCATTGTAAACAGTGGTCAGCATTGATTGTTCCCTGGGTGCCTGGTCATGATGGCGGAGGATATTTTCACTAAGGATAATACCCAAATCCACCATGGTTCCAATGGCAATGGCAATACCGGACAGGGCCACAATATTGGCATCCACATTGAAGTACTTCATCATTATAAACGACATAAGCACGGCAAGGGGCAGCAGTGTGGAGATCATCAGCGACACCCGTAGATGGAACACCATGATTATAATAACAATGATGGTGATCAGTACTTGCA
>PWNQ01000169.1 GCA_003557725.1 Bacteroidales bacterium
CAACTCGTTTTATAACCATATCGGAGTGTTTAACATCAATATTGAACACCGCTACTCTGCTTCCGGATCTCCTGGCAACGGTTCCGTCGCCCGGTCTCGAACTTAAAGATACATTCATAGTACCTTCAGTGCCGAGATCTTCCGGTTTGGCGGAGTAGATCTCATCCGGAGCGCTCGGAGGACATCGGTCGGATGACCTTCCTCTGCCGGAAACCGTCTCACTCCAGCCACCCGAGTTCCATGACCTGACGGTGTAAGTATAGTTGCCGTTTATCCGCAGGTCGGAATCGTAAAAGTACGGCTTAGAACCCCGATAGATAACTGTCCTTCCTCTGCTTAACTCATATATTTTAGCGACCGAAGATGGTGTCCAGTGAACTAATGTTCTCCCACCGCAGGAGTAAGGGTGTACGTAAAGGCTCTCCGGTCTTTCAGGGGCACATATATCACGAGAGGTTATTCTCACCTCTCGCGAAAAGGGGCTCTTCCCCGCTCTGTTAAGAGCCCTAACCCTGTAGCTGTAAGTCTGCCCCAAAACGAGGCCAGAATCGGTGAACTCTGTATCTCTACCGGTGTGTACAAGCTGACCTTCACGGTAAAGCTCGTACTCATTCGCACCCTCTGAGGGATCCCAACGGACCGTTATCTGTCCACACTGGCTTGCCGATACACTATCAACGGAAAGGCTTAAAAATAGGGCGATGGACAGCACCAAAAGCAAAACTTTCGATACAGTTCCGATATATATTACCACTTCTATTCCATTTACTTCTTTCATGATATTTAAAAATATGCACTACTCTCCTCTGGGAGGATCGGGTCTCTCCGGAGGACAGATCTCACTTGCCCTGACGAACTTTCTATACCAACTACCCATATCGGTCTCATTCCCTCCCCTTACTCTGTAAGAGTAAAGACCGCCGGGAACAAGTCCGTCCTCGGAAAAGGAAGTCTCCTCTCCCACGTATAGAGTAGTGGGTCTTCCCGACCAATCAGTGAAAGCGCCGGTTAAGATCGGTACGGGCCTCCTTACAACTTCGTAGACGGTCGCCCTTGCCACCGGATCCCATTCAATGGAAACACTGCCTCCACAGGGCATTTCCTGTACATCTATATCCTCGGGCGCTTCGGGAGGACAGGGTCGATTAACCTGCAGAACCGATCCCTCGGAGAACTCACTTACACCACCGTCATTGATGGCCAAAAGCCGGTATTCGTGCAAACTGTTCTGTATCAAAGGCACATCTTTATACTCACGGGACCTACCTCTGTATATCAGATCGCCGTTTCTGTAAAGCTCATATATGTTCGCCCTCAAAGCCGAATCCCATCTGATATCTATCTCTCCACATCTATCATCGAGCTCCGGCCTCTGAACATCGGACAGAAGGGCCGAGAACACGAAAGGCGCCATCACGGATGAGGCGAAGGTCGATATGACTATAAGCATAAGCACCTTTGAAAGGGCGTTGTTTTTCATACACCCCTATAATACACATTTTCAAATATTTGACAATAATTAGAATCTATTGATTTATTATCCCAGTTTTATAACAGTATCTAAATATCAAAAGACTCCTCCGAGGATCTCTTTTCGATCTCCTCGAAAGTAACGGCATCTTCTATACCGTACTCCCCGACCGCTGTTCGGCGAAGAGCCGAAACGGTGGCCACGGTCGAAAGTCTCCTGCCGAGCTCTTCGACCAGTGATCTGACATAGGTTCCGCTGGATACCTTAACGGAAAACTTTATATAGAGATCCCCCTCCTCTCTGTGTACACCTTCAAAATCAATCTCTTTTACCGACATCGTCTTTCTGGGCGGTTCAACAGCTATATCTTTTCTGGCATACCAGTATAAGGGCTTTCCTTGCCTTTTAACCGCGGAGTAGATGGGGACTTCAAGCTCCTGATCCCCTTTAAGCCCTTTAACCTCCCTTTCGGCATCTTCGGCAGATATCTCAACCTCCCTCTTCTCTACAACCTCGCCATCGGTGTCGCCGGTTGCCGTCTTTACACCCATAAGGGCGGTTACTTCATACCGTTTGTCGACACCTTTCAGCTCATTGAGAGCTTTGGTGCCCTCCTTCCCGACTCCGATTATCATCAAACCGGTAGCCAAGGGATCGAGAGTGCCGGCATGGCCCATTTTGGTATCATCCAAGACCTTCCTTAAACGCCTGATACAGTCAAAAGAGGTTATACCGGAAGGTTTATCTATTAAAAGGAACCTACCTTCAGGATATTTCATAGTATTGATCTGGTTCGGATAGATGCCCCGACCACGTTAAGGACGGCTGACTATCTTCGGGACAAGAACGAAATTAACGTCTTCAGGTCTCTCCAGAAGAGTGAGGCTAAAGCTCTCTTCTTTACATCTTAGATCTCCACTCTTACTCCTATTATGGAAATAGTCTTTAAAGGGAATATCCATGAGTTTCGTACCCCCATGAAGCTCCGAGTCGGCCCTTTCGGCAAAATCACTCGATATAAGGACGCCGTCCCGAGAGTCATCGGTCCATATATACAGATCCTCATCGGCGGTCATTATGACCGAACCGGTTCTGAGACTCTCTTCAAAATCAAACCGCATTGACCCTTCAGCTACAAACAGCTTTCCACTTTGGAAGTAGGTGTCTTTGCTTCCGGTATCCAGTGAACAGACAGTGCTGACGTCGCCACTAAGAGCCCTTTCATATAGGCCACTGTTGGTGAAATGTGGTACCGGTCCGTTATCTATATCGCTGGAGAGGAAAAGGATGAAAAGGAAAAACAGCACTATTA
>PWNQ01000086.1 GCA_003557725.1 Bacteroidales bacterium
CAGATATTTGAACAACGTGGTGCAAGAGGAAGTATGCCTGCTATTCAACGAGAAGCTCAACGTGTACAAAGAGAGCTTCAACCATATCAACAAGCGGCTCAACAAGTTCAACAAGCACGTCAAAGAATTGATGAAGTTGGTGCAGATAAAAATGTAGATTCTAGAGTACGTCAATATTTACAATCTCAAATAGGTGTAGATCGTGATGAACAAAGCGGAAGACTCCAATTTAGAGGTATGGATACTACTATACTTGATAACTGGAGAGATCTACATGAAGTTGCAAGAGAAACTATTAAAGATGTAGAAGCTAATATATCTGAATCAGGGGTTCATTTACCTGAAGAGGATCAAAAATTTTATCAACGAATAAAGCATAAATTTAGAGATTTTGATAAACTTGAATTTGTCGGCATGAGAAGGCTCTTAAACGATAGAGATGCAGTTCGACAAATGAAACTACAACTTGAAGCAGAAGGTGTTCATTTTGAAGGCGGAGTAGCTAAACAAATGAACGAGGATGGAGAACTTGAACCTATTACTACTAAAGAAGATGGTCAAACGTATCAAGTTACTGAACAAGAGATGCTTCAAAATGAAGCTGCTAGAATTGTGAATCCTGCCGCACTTGCCCGAACAATGGATCAACAAACGTTCTCCTATACTACTAAGAATCAACAATATTTCAACGCTTTAAGTAATGATGCTGGTGGAGATTACATTACATATAATAGAAGTACTGTGGCAGGGATATTACCTATAGATAATCCTGCAAAACTTGCTACAGAAATTCAGAATACATATGATAACATTAATGGTTTACTTAATTCACTGGAAGAACGGGGTATTGTACAAAGGACATCAGGTGGAGAAGGAGGAGTTCCTCAATATAGAGTGCTTGATGAAGGAATGTATAATGCATATTCGGGGCAATTACGTGGATTAAAGAACCACATTAAAGAAACTGAGCGACATCAGGAACGATTGCAAGCAGCCGCCTTCAGGCATCATTACGGTGATGATTTTGATGAATCTAATTTAGATCAGTATTTATATCAGATTCAAGAAGGAAACGAAGAATATAGAAATGAAGAAAAATTAAATCGTGAAAGAACTTATGAATATTGGAGTTCTGTTGGACTTGCTGGACAAAACATTCCCCCTATAGATGGTAAACGACTAACAGCTAAAGAAATAACAGAATTAGCTATAAATGGTGAAACATCTAGAACCCTTGGAGTTGATAGTTACTACAGTCAAGGGAGAAGCAAGTCCCAAGCAAATCGTCTTATTGAAAAATTTGATGATGAGTTAAATAGAATTAGAAATCGTTATAATGACCTTATGGAAAGATCTTTATCTAGACTATCTCCAGAATATAGAACATATACGGAACTTCTTAAAGAAGATGCTAAAGGTAGAACTGTCGATGCCCCTATAATGCGTCCTACAAATGATAATGTTATTAAAGCTGCTGAAGGAGTAATGGATAATATAATTGCAGCAGGAAGTATGGATACAGCTAGTGAAGACATTAAATGGTTTAATACAAATAATGCTCACAAATCCATATTTGAAGAAGGTGATGATGATAAGATTGGTTCTTATAATTTCTCTGGTTTTTCTTATCACCCCGATAGTGGTGAACCAATCTTGGTGTTTTCAGCAATAGGTAAAGCTGATGATAAAACAATGGGATTAGTATACGTTCCTTCTTCTCCATCATTTAGAAGAATGATGCCTGTTAATGATCGTCATGCTAAAGAGAATCACTACAACAACATGCTTAATGTTATTGGGTCAAGATTTTCAAGAGAAGGAAAAGTAGACCTTATTCTTGATGACATATTTACTGATCCAGATCAGGGCGTATCTGTTGAAGTACGAAGACCACTAAAAACAACTACTAGTCAAGGTATAGCTGTAGTTGCAGACGATGATCCTGAATTTGAATTTACTATCAGGCACGGGGGAATGGTTAAAAGAGAAACATATGCCGATCCTTCTGAAGCAAGCGGAAGACTTATCGAACTCGAAGAAAATATAAGAAGGGCTGCACATGAGCGAAAACAACAAGAATAATTTATTAACATTTGATGATCTTCCTAGTGATGTTTTAGATACTACTCAATCAGTTCCAAAACAAACTCAAGGATTCAAAGATGAAGATCTATTAAGTAGTATACCTGATTCTGCATTTGATACAAATTTCACTGCAACTACGCATGAGATACGCCCAAGAGTTGATGATCGAATTACTGATCCTACTCAATTTGATTTTCAATTAAAAAGAAGTGGAGATAATGAGGAAATCAGAGCAAGAAGACAGTCGGGTTTCCAACTAGCTAAAAATTCTGGAGCACAAATACTTGCAATGGGTGTTGGTGGAATGATTAGTGGGTTCGGTTACATGGCTGATTTATTTAGTAATATCCCTAATCTTATAAGTGGTGATGAAGTAGAGTTTAATAATATTCTTACTCAAATAGGTGAAGGATTACAAGAATGGACTCAAAATATAGCTCCAATTCATCAAACTCGAAAAGCACAAGAAGGTGGATGGAGAGCTATGGGAGATGCTACTTGGTGGGCAGGTAATGCTCCTACTCTTGCTAGTTCACTTGCAATTATGATTCCTACATATGCCGTTAGTAGAGGTGTAGGAGCACTTGCTGGAGCAATAGGAAGAAATGTAGGTAGAGCTGCAAGAGGAACGAAGACTGCTGAACGACTATCTCCTGCATTTGCAAAGATTGCTAATAGTAGAAGAGCCAGAGGAAC
>PWNQ01000004.1 GCA_003557725.1 Bacteroidales bacterium
CGAGAGTATGTTGCGTTGCTGCAGGAAGTGGACAGTGGAACTATTGAACGTATTACGTCCCATGAACTCAGTGAGGTTGATAAGCAGGATATGGTGTCACTGCAGCAAGCCAACTACCATCGTTTGTATCCGAACCCAGAAGATGAAGAGTTCAAACAAACGGTATTTGCCGCACTACAAGAAAGTTTTGCGAAACCAAATACAGAATTCAATGTGCTGCGACATGAGGGAAAAATTATTTGCTTCAACCGATTTGAAACACGCACAGATACAAGCGGCAAAGAGGTAACGTACCTCGGTTCGTTTAATGCTAATCCAGCCTATAGTGGTGTCGGGGAGATAATGTTGAATAATACAATCCAGGAGCGCTTAGAGGACGGCCGACCAATGACGGCTCAGTGTGACCCGGCTCAGTCTATCGCTAAGAAATATATTGAGAACGGCTTCGTCGCTACTGCAGTGGTGGACGATTTGGGTGGTCATGCAGACTTTGACATATGGCGGGCGGCTGGTGTAGAGACGAGCATGAAAGGTAAGCAGATGGGAATAGCAGAGTTGATTGAATGCGTGGATGTGCCGGGAGATATGGTAGTCCGAGAGCAGCATGATGGCGAAACATATCCAGAGTTCAGAGAAGGTAAGGCGCTAACTCGTTTATTTACGCATGAAGACAAAACCTACTTGGTATTTGAAACATTGCCAGCTGATGTGCAAGAAAGATTATCCGTTGCCACAGATGTACAACCGCAAGCCGCCTAGCATTCCTACACAACATCCCCTGAAGTGCATTCCCACATGCTTTCAAATAAATATTTATGTGTCGCCGCAATGTGCTGGTCGGTGATGATGATACCTATTAAGTATTCGTCACTCAGGGTCACATACGAAACTTTATTATCGTAAATCTGCATAGTTGTCTTGAATGCTTGGGAGGTCTCAGTTGTAGCTATTAGTTTCTGCTGGGTGACATTCGGATCATACGATTTTAGAAACTTCCGAGCTTCGGGTGAATCAATGACAAAAGCGCGCTTTTTGACCCCTCGTTCTTCACGAAGTGTTGCGTACTCAGCATTTAGATCAGGGATATACTTTTTTATCGCATCAATGTCTGAGTATGCGAGTATCTCCTCAGACGCGGTTAAGCTGTCCATGAGGACTTCCCAAACCCCGTCTTTGCCCTCGTAGAACTGCACACCGGGTTTACCTTCGGTCATATTATATAAGGAGGCCAGCCGACCAGCGGTACTGGCGAATTGGGCCTTGGTCTGTTCAATGGAGGCCTTTTTCGCGTCGATCGCTTTGGTGATAGCGGTCGGGTGTTTGGCAGTGAAGGTGGCGACGCCTTTCTCCGGATCGTTTTTTTCATCCAATTCAACAGCGATTAGCTCATCCAGCACCTTATAGACCAAGGGGCGCGAAAGGGTGGTGGGCAACTCTTTTGCCAGCTGGCTGGCGGTGGTTTCACCTCGGCGGAGTAATCCTTCATAAACTACCGCTTGTTCTTCGGTAAGGCCGGCAGTGACCAGATCATCAGTGTATTCTAATTGAATCATATCTTATACAGTAGCATATTTATATGTATTTGTCACGTTACAATGACAAAACGATGTTGATAAATAAGTAAAATTAGTATTGAAAAACAATAATTCATGTATATTTTAAGTTATTTATGTTTGTATATATTGACAATACTATAAAACTCTGGTACGCTAGGGACAGTTCAGAACGAGGAGTTGGAACACCCAACCCAAGTTCACTAGAGAGAGTACCTTACAAGGGGATATACAACAGAGTGATGACGAGCCGAGCGGCTCGAGTGAAGTGAGAGAGCTTCACGGGTGACCACAGCCCAAAGTGTGGCAAGCAAGGAGCCAAAGGAACTACTCGCATCACCTGCTGATCCGTTTGCATCGAAGCTGGGCGTCGGCCGCAAACCCACGCCACCGAGGGTGTACGTCATTGGAGACCACAATCGGACAGCTTTACCCGCTTATCTGGTGAATCATACAGATTCACCGGGACGTCGGCTGACTAGGAAGGATTAACCACCCTTCGTAGTCAGAAACGTCCTTCACCCACACGAGAGAGTAGAGAGAGGGAGTGGAAGGAGAGAGTCTTTGACAATTCATCCAGCACTCAACTTTGCTTTGCTACACTAGAGACATGTTTTATGTCTATGTGATAGCAGATCAATACGGAGAACTATATTTTGGTTCTACGAAAGATCTCAAGCAAAGAATTTCTGAGCATCAATCGGGCCAGTCAAAATCCACCAAAGGAAGAGACTGGAAGTTGATATATTATGAGGCCTTTTGCAACGAGCAAGACGCTCGAGAACGTGAGCAGCAAATCAAGCATCATGGTCAAGCCAAACGATGGCTCAAGCGCCGACTCAGAAATTCTTTAAAGCAAAGTTGAGTGCTGATATATATCCAGCACTAGATACAAACACTTGGTTTGTTAGCGGTAGATGTCTTTGCGGTGACCAACTTTGGTCAAAATGATTTCTTCTGGCGAGACAATTCGTAAGAGTACACGGTACTCACGATTAATTCGTATAGAATAATAGTCCGCAAGTGGTGGCTGTAATTTCTTTATGTGTAATTGTGGGTGGTCGGGCGACTCTGCCAGCTTGCTCAGTAGCGCAGCAAGTTTAACTTGTTCAGTTTTAGGCAGTTTAGCAGCGCTCTTGAGGAAACGTTTCGTGTATGAAAGCTTCATGCCGAAAGCTGTTTTAGGAAGCTGTCAGAATCAGTAAATTCACCGACAGCTGC
>PWNQ01000103.1 GCA_003557725.1 Bacteroidales bacterium
ATTGGCGGAAAAAAACCACCACCGTTGCATTACTCCCCCGGAATTTATATTTTTGTACAGTGAACCATTACGGTACAATAATGCCCAGCACCGTGTATAACTTAAATGCCAACGGCATGGGTCCGGACCATCTGGGCAGCAGCACTTTTATCACCGATGCCGCCAGTGAGCCTTACCAGTTCCTTCAACACCTTCCCTTCGGCGAACCCTTCGTCAGCCAGCATGTAATAAACCACATTCTTGCAAGTCACCTCACAATCCAATCGGCTAAGAAGCACAGTATGCTTCCATATATCTCGCTGAGTCCGGTTATTCCTTTCTTTCTATTCCATATCATCCATCAGGCGCACCAGGGTCATGGAAAAGATATCCACCTTATCTGAAAACTCTAAAAAAGGGCTTTTGCCGGTATCTTTTTGGATATGCACACCGTTTTGAAAGGGTATTATGTCTAGTATTCTATTGAATCGCACCACCTTATTTCCCTTTTCTCCCATAAAGATCAGCCGTTTGTTGGTAAGATACAGGTATCCTTTATCAATCTTCCGCCATTCATCGGTGGATTCCCCTTGCATCCTGATACTTCCAGCCCTGTAATACACCCCTTTAGCCAGTCTTATGCGTGCGGTTGGCCCGCCATAATTGATTCGTTTCTTTACTTTACGCTGCTCTTGCCAGTGGATATGGGTTTTAAAGTACATATTTTCCGATTTTTGTATACGTATATCGGGATGGATCACCGGCAGGTCTCCATTTTCAATAAGCCAATAAAGCTTATATTTCTCCAGGCTTTCCCGGGTATTGGCATCCAGGCCTGGCTCCAGTCCCAGTTGTCCGGCCAGCTCGTTCATCTGTTCTTCTTCTTCAGGCGAAAGGCGTTCATCGGAGATGGCCCCCCGGATATAGTCTTCCAACACCTTGTTAGCATTGCGTTTATAAAGTTTCTCTGCCATTTTATGGGATAACAACAGGTCTTTTTTGAGCTGTTCCAGCATGTCTCTCTCCTTAGGCGATAGCTCTCCGTTGCTCAGTGTATCTCTCAGGTGTTTTTCATACAGCCGGGCGGTGGCTCGCCGGATCTGCTCCCGGGTATCTTTTTCTTTCAACATAAGCAGCGAGCGCAGGTGCTTCAGGTCTTCCACTTCTTGCTGATCCAGCTTATTGTTTTCCAGACAGGCATGCAGGTAGCTCTGAAACAACCCCATGCGTTCTTCTTTAAAGCGGGAGGACAGGTTCACCTTATAGCGGCCAGTGATATGGATGACCTGCTCCAGCGATACCTGGCGCAAATTATCCTGGCTCCGGGCAAAAAGGTTGTTGATCTCGGTAATGGCATTGATTTTAGGTTTTCGACCCAGTATCTTCTGGATCAACCCGGGGTTTTTTAACGGCTGTAGAGTAAATGCTGGCATAATCCACCTTATTTTTTCATGATACCCCACCCGGCAAGCGGACAATATGCTCCGCCGCAGCGCTGCTGATGCCGGTTTTGCAGGTCAATCCTGTGGGGCATCCATTAAACAGCAAAGATATAAAAATAAACAATGGATTGTTAATGAAAAGTTTTGGTCCAATGAAAAAGGGGCGTTTAGCCACTGTATCTTTGCCATAAACAGGGATAAAACCTATCACTATGAAAGGAAAGCGTACATTAAATGCATTAATCCGGCTTCTGGATGATCCGGATCCTCAGGTCTACCAGGATGTGGAGGCCCGCATATTATCTTACGGGCTCCGGATTTGGGACGACCTGAGCCAGGCTGTTTACATTGTCCCGGGAGAGGTTACCCGTTGTCGGCTGCAGAAAATCCTCGAAACGCTTCATCTGCAGCACACCCGGGCATTGCTGCTCAACTGGCAGGCCGGGCCCGGGAACGACTTGCTTTCTGCCATGCTGCTCATGGCAGAACATAATTACCCGCAGATGGACCGGGAACAGGTGCGCAGCCACATCGACATTATCCGAAAGGATGCCTGGTTGGAACTGAACGACCACCTTACTGCACTGGAACAGATAAAGGTACTGAACCAGGTGTTCTTTCAAATCCATGGATTCCGGACTGCAAAAGGGGGATACTCCGGAGAAGAGCACCTGTATATCAACGATGTGCTTGCCCAAAAAAGAGGCAACACATTGATCATTAACATCCTGTATGCCATCCTGGCTGAAAAACTGGATATGCCGGTCTACATGGTACGGCTACCCGGCCGGTATATTCTGGCCTATCTGGACACACCCTACCATAAGCACATTAGCCGTGATGACGTGCTGTTTTATTTCAGTACCGACCAGCCGGGCCACCTGTGGTCACACCAGGACATCGGTGAATTGCTAAGCGAGTTGAACATTACCCCTGATAAAAGCCACTTTACCCCCTGCAGCTCTGATGATATTATGCAAGGGGTTTTGCACATGCTCAGCGAGGGGCATCGTCGCATGAACCATCCCGGAAGGGCGAAAGACCTGCAAGACCTGAGCGCCATATTCCGGAAGGCATGACAGCCCCTGCGGAGAATGCTGTTTAGCCGTGTGCTTACCGGGTAAGGGTCTCCAGCGACTTAAGGATATTTTCCCTGGTGCGCTCTTCCAAATCCATGGAAGCATCTGCTTTCACAAAGGCTTTGCCGGTGATCTTTTCATACAACTCGATATACCTTTGTGAAACACTTTCCACAAATTCCGGTGTCATCTCCGGCATCTCCTGCCCTTCTTCTCCCTGGTATCCCTGCTCCTGAAGCCACGCACGCACAAACTCTTTAGACAGTTGTTTTTGCTTTTCTCCGTTCCGGAAGCGTTCCTCATAGCCTTCCAGGTAGAAATAGCGCGAGCTGTCGGGGGTATGCACCTCGTCGATAAGCACAATCTCTCCGTCGGCAGTTTTTCCAAACTCATACTTGGTGTCCACCAGGATCAGCCCTTTTTGTGCAGCCATCCGGGTGCCCCGCTCAAAGAGTTTATGGGTATATTCCTCCAGCTTTTGGTAATCCTTTGCGGATACCAGGTTGGTTTTCAATATCTCTTCTTTGGAGATATCTTCATCGTGGCCCACGTCTTCTTTGGTGGTGGGGGTGATAAGCGGACTGGAGAATTTCTGGTGCTCTTTCATTCCTTCGGGCAGGGGCAGTCCGCAGAGCTCTCGCTTTCCGGCCTTATACTCCCGCCAGGCATGTCCGGTAAGGTAACCGCGGATAACCATTTCC
Organism: Bacteroidales bacterium; assembly: GCA_003557725.1. Lineage (GTDB taxonomy): Bacteria > Bacteroidota > Bacteroidia > Bacteroidales > PWNQ01 > PWNQ01. The sequence continues at coordinate 3,202 of PWNQ01000103.1, forward strand.
ACTTTATACGGTGTGGCTCGCTTGCCCACAGTTACCATTGGATCGGGCGTGTCCAGCTTCCAGTTGGGCACGATATCCTTTGTGGCATCCAGGAAATCTGAAGCTATCATATTAAGCACTTGCCCCTTATAAGGGATGCCCTCGGGAAGGACCACGTCAAATGCCGAAATACGGTCGGTCACTACCATTACCAGAAGGTCTTGATTAACGGTATATACATCCCGGACCTTTCCCCGGTAAAAGTTGTTCTGACCGGGTAGGATAAAGTTGGTTTCAATTAATGCTTTGCTCATTTATATTATTTATTGTGTTAAGGCTATTGTGGGTTGAAGCTCTGACTATCTTCATAGGCGTCAATGATTCGGGTAACCAGTTTATGCCGGATGATATCTTTGTTATCCAGCATAATAATCTGTATACCCGGGATGTCTTTCAGGTGTTTCCGTGCATGTTGCAGTCCCGACCGCTGATTTTTTGGCAGGTCTATTTGGGTGATATCTCCGGTAACAATAAATTTGGAGTGTTAGCCCATTCGTGTAAGGAACATTTTCAGTTGGCTGATGCTGGCGTTTTGTGCTTCATCCAGGATCACCACGGCGTGGTCCAGTGTTCTTCCACGCATAAATGCCAGGGGCGCTATTTCGATGGTGCCATCTTCCAGGTAGGTAAGCAGCTTTTGTGGGGGCAGCATATCTCTGAGGGCGTCGTACAGGGGTTGGAGGTATGGGTCCAGTTTATCGCGCAGGTCGCCGGGCAGGAAGCCCAGGTTTTCGCCGGCTTCTACTGCGGGGCGGGTAAGGATAATGCGCTTTACCTGTTTGTCTTTAAGCGCCCTAACCGCCATAGCCACAGCCGTATAGGTCTTTCCTGTCCCGGCAGGACCTATGGCTAAGATCAGGTCATGATCCCGGTAGCTGTCCACCATCTTGCGCTGATTCACCGTACGGGCTTTGATCAGCTTTCCATGACGACCATGAAGGATCGCATCCCTGGCAACGGAACTATCCATTTCTATGTCCGCCGACTCCTCATCGGCTTCCAGTAAACGGGAAATATCCGGCTTTAACAAACGGCCAAACTTTTCATAATACAACTGGAGCAAACGAAGCTTCTCTTCAAACTTTTCAATCTCCTCCTCATCTCCTATCACCTTGATACGGTCGCCCCTGCCGATGACCTTTAGCTTGGGAAAGTACTTTCGGATCATCTCCAGGTTGGAGTCATTCACTCCAAAAAATTCCACAGGGCTTTGTACATCAAGATTTATTTCCTTTTCTCCCATATATATATTTTGGTTGCAAAAATATAAAAAAATAAAATAACCCACTGGCTTCTATGGCTGGGGGCATCATTTCCCTTCCTGTTTTGTTCGTTTCAAAAAGTGTTTTGGCGTTCCGTGCTCGCCATAGCCTATGGTTCCACCTGCCAGATGTATGCGTCCTTCCAGGCACGATTTACAGTCTTCGGCCTCTTCGTCGATGCAGGGTTTATCTTCATAAAGCAGATATCCTTCACGATAAGCTACGGGTGTAAGGTTGGGCATAATCACATTAGCACCGGCTTTGAGGGCTTTTTCCCTGCCTATGGGGTCTATGGCCTGCATGGCAGTAGTGGCTGCAATATTCACGTCTTTCATCATGATTCGCAGCAGGGCAACCATGCGCAGGCTCAAACCCAAGCGCTCCTTCAAAGGCAACATGGGGCCGGTATAGCCGGCTAACGGGGTTTGAGCATGCTCTATATAGGGTCCCATACCGGCCATGTCGATGTCCAGTTCACGGAAAAACAGCAGATCATCCGCCAGGTGTGACGTATCCTGATAAGGTAACCCGATCATCACACCTGTTCCAGTCTGATAACCACAGCTTTTTATCCGTTTTAAAGCCTCCAGGCGCTGGTCATAGGAGTGTGCCGCACTGCCGGGGTGCAGTTTTTCATACAGCTCCCGGCTGGAGGCCTCAATCCGCAATAAATAACGGTGTGCACCGGCTTCCTTCCAGCGCAGCAGGGTCTCTTCTGTCTGCTCTCCCAAAGACAGGGTAATGCCCATCTCACCTTGAGTATGCTTATGGATGTCGGTGAGAAGGGCAGTGATATGATCAGTAAACCACTTGTCGCTGCGCTCTCCCGACTGGATCACCAAAGAACCATAGCCCTCCTTCCAGGCATACCGGGCCGCGTTAACAACCTCCTCATGGGTTAAATAATAACGCTTCAGCTTACCATTGCTCCTGCGTATACCACAATAGTAACAGTCCTTGGCACAAATGTTGGAAAACTCAATCAACCCCCGGAAATAAACCTTATTGCCTACTTCTTCCTCCTTGATGCGGGAGGCCTCCTCAAAAATTTCCCTGCGCTCTAAACCCTCAACGCCAAGTAAATAAATTAAATTACCCCTGGAAAAATCCCGGGATGATAGTATCGCCTTTGTTCTACTCATATTAACTAATTAATTGATTGCTGGACTGCCCCATCCCTAAAGGGTGGTTGATTTTCAGCGGCTTCACCCTTTAGTGTCCGGGGCAAAAAGCCGCTGAAAATCAAAAGTAACCTTTTTAGATTGGACTCATTATTCTATTTTTGATTATTCTATTCCTGATTTACTTCCTCTTTATTATCTTCTTCCTGATTTGTTTCCTCCTGATTATCTTCCTCTTTATTATCTTCTTCCTGATTTGTTTCCTCCTGATTATCTTCCTCTTTATTATCTTCTTCCTGAAGATCATTATTTTGTTTTTCTTTTCTTCCGAACAGTTCTCTAATTGAGTAGAAGTCATTTCTGTAGAAGAATCCCAGTCCCTGGGTATAGGGTCCGCGTTCGGCCAGGTAGCTATAGTCGTTATGTCTGTTAAAGGCTCTTATTCTGAGTCTTTCGGTAAGGTCATACTCAATATTCACGTCACCCACGATCTGCGTAGCTTTTTCTTGTTTTTGTGCGGTTTGTTGTTCCATGGTATTACCTCCCACGCCTACGTTTGTATTAACGCGCATACGGTCGTCAAAGAGTTGTGTAGACAGGGCTATTTCCACTTCTTCGGAGGATATTTCATCCCCTGGCCGGTAGTTTACCCCGATGTTAAAGTCGTCACTAATTTGTGACAGCCAACCACTTAACTGATTAGAGATAATTTCTGTTGAGCTGGCCAGTCCCATGCCGGCGTATTCGACTCCTCCTCCCATATCATCCCCTGTGGCTGCGGCTGGGGGGAAGAAGCTATTAAGCACCAGCAGTCCTACAAACTGCCGGTTCATTTCCTGCTGGTTGGGTTCACCGGGGCTCACATACAGCACTGTGTTCACCAGTTGTTGAGTCATTTCATCGGCATTAGGCACAAAGATATGGGGAGTTATCTCAGGGTTCATCATTCCCCCTTCCAGTCTGAGGACACAGTGTACCGGGCGTGATCTTTTATATACCTGTGATGTATCCAGGTGGCTGACCAGGTCATAGAGTCTGGCGCTCACCGGGTAGTATGCTCTCAGGTCCAGGTTTGCGTCCATGGGGTCTCTGTCCCAGGTTATTCTTCCTCCTTCCCTGATAAGGAATCGGCGGTCGATAATATTGTCCAGTGTAAACAGGTAATCGCCTTCATGCACGCGGTAGCTTCCATACATGGAGAATTCTCCCCGGGTGTCGATACCCAGTTCTATTTCTCCGCTTCCTTTTGCGGTGATTATATCCCCGACGGCTTCATCGAAGATAATTTGCACTTCTGCATTGGGGGTTACTTCCAGCAACACGTTCAGCTGCAGTCCCCGGATATTTTCCCGGCGCTGATAGTCAAAGGATATGGTCTCCACAGTATCATCGGGAGAAACGAAAGTGATAAAGTCTCTTTTGGAAGGCCCGGCGGTATTGGTAACAGGGATAAACAATCGTGTACCCCGTTCTGTACGGACGTTTACGTCCATGGTCACGTCATTATCGGGTCCGTGAATGCGCACTCTTCCGGTTGCAACGGCCGAGCCGTAAAAAAACTCTTCCGGGGTATAAGGGGTGTTGAGCACTGTAAACCGGTCGGCATCCACGGTAAGGTCCAGGTGGAAATCCCGGAAGTTCTTGTGGGTGATCTTTCCGTCGAGGATGGCTTGATTTCCTCTGGTAGCGGTGGAGTTATTATCGTTTACCTGTATTTGGTCGAAGATAAATTCTGTGGGTGTCAGGCGCACTTTATCGGCCAGGGAGTAGGTAGTATTGAGGTAATCCACGTGCATCACTGTGCGCATGAGCCGCACCTCGCCCTCCAGCCAGGGGTTGGCCAGGGTTCCCTTAAACTGCAACTGCCCCGATGCCAGTCCACGGAAGTAGGAGGTGAATGAGCTCAGGTATCCGGCAATGGTCTGCAGCTTATAGTTTTCCAGATGGATATGAAAATCAAAGTTTTTCTGATCATCAAAAGGGTAAAAGTGTCCATCCACTTTTAGCGGATAGGATACTCCAATATTGCCCTGATACTTCACTTCTACTTCTGCGAATAGTGCCTGCAGGCTGTCCACCCATCCCGACCGTATGAAGGCATCTCCCAGGTGCTCGCCGTTAAACCCCAGCGAGTCAATGATCAAATCACTGGTCACATCGGGGGCCGGAGAAAAGAACTGCCCCACACTTACCTGTCCGCTGATCAGTCCTTCAAAGTCTATCTTTCGTGGATTGGCAAAAGGGTCTACATTGGCAATATTTAACTGGTCAAAACTAACCACCAGAGGGTTTTCTGCGGAAGGGGAAAGGGCTCCATTGATAGAAACCCCCTGGCTACGGGTTTTCAGGTTAAAATCCTTTACCGCCACCCAGGCCGAATCCAGCTCAAAAGTGGCTTCCTCAGTGATCTGCCACAGGGTATCATTCACAGAAAAGCTGGAAGGGTTAATGGTGATCACCTGCAGCGGCCATTGTTCCAGTGAATATGATCCGGAGAGGTCTCCCTTGTTACGGTCTTCCGGGATATGATCATCCCAGTTCACCTGGAAGAGGATATTGTTCTTCAGGGCTTGTGCTGTCACCATAAAGCGGTCGATGCCGATGGTGTCGCTAACCTGTATGCGGTGAGCCCCCAGGGAAACCCCCATACGCCGGTCCGGGATATCACTGATGGTTATATCCCGGATAGCAAAAATGCCCATATTGATGTACTTTGCCTTGCCATCCAAAAAGACCTTCTGCTGATCCACGTTTATCTGCCCCTTGAGATAGGTTTCCTGTGCCAACTGTAACCCGGGCATAAAGGTTTGGGTAAACAGGTCTGTATTTTTCAGACGAATATGGAAGTCCAGGTAGTGGCCCCGGGTAATATGATCCTGCATTTCTTCTCCGTCTTCCATTTCTTCTGCCAGTGCCGGCAGCTCCGGTTCCAGCACATGACGGATATCTGCTTGCAGGTTTTGAAAGCGGAATTGCCCTGTCACATCCATATCAAAAAAGTCTGACTCCAGGGAGATCTGCTTCAGGCCTTCCTCAGCTCCGTTCACCTCCACTATCAGTGAGCTCATTTGCAGATCACTGTCCTGAATTTCCCAGCGGGTATTGTTCATGCTGACCCATCCATACATATCATCGGGGTTGTTTCCATCCACCTGGGCCATGATCAGGGAAGAAAAAACCGGACTGTCTTCATGCTCATCGCTCACAATCCCAATGCCTTTAAGGTCCACATGGGGGATATTTATGGAAGCCGTGTAGCTGGGCACACTACCGGAAAAGTCAGCACTACCCGCAGCAGAAAGCATTACATCACGGGTAAAAATATTTACCGATCCGTCAAAATTTTGCTTTTCATATACTCCCCGGATATCAATATCTTCATACCGTCGCCCTTGAAGCCAAACAGAGTCTATGGATACATCCATGGTCACGTCGGCATATTTATCCAGTCCTTTTCCGTTTACGGTAGCCTTAAACCCTGTATATCCGAAAGCTTTATCTCCCATAAGCACAGCCAGGTCGAACCCTTGTGCTTCCAGCCTTCCCTGGTAGCTATATATGTCTGTTCGGAGATTTTTCTTTACGGACAGGTCGGTGACCATGCTTCCTGCTGCCGTGGTAAATCGCGCATCGGCATAAAAGTCGTTTAGGGTTCCTCGAAACACCCCCTTTGCCTGGATCTGTCCCAGATTTTTCACCTGTTCTGGCAGGCTGAACTGGTCTCCCATCACGATTTTTCCCAGGGCTTCGCCCTGCAGCGGGTCCAGAAAGACGTGGTCTGCCCTGAAGCTCATCTGTGCCCCGGACATGCTGTCGGTTCCCATAATGCTTCCCTGTCCGCGAAATCTGGCATAGGGCATGGCATCGAAAACAAAGTCTTCTAAAACGGGATGCAGCAGGTCACCCCCGATTTTCCCATGTATGAATACCGTGTCTTCCAGCTCTTTAAGTTCATCTGCCAGAAAAGAAAACTCGTGGGGGACCATTGCAAACTCGCGGAAATCAATGTTTAAGCCTATATGGTGGCTGAAAGGATCTCCCAGCACCGCCAGGGAGTCGAAGCGGACATGCAGTGCCATATCCAGTTTGGAATGGGCTGTAACCAGCGATATATCAGGGAAGTGGAACCCGGTTTGTGACATGCCTGCCGTAAGTTGCATGGCCCTCACATCGGTAAGCTCCGGGCTGTGAAAGCTCAGGTGGTCCAGGCGGATGCCCGTGGTATCCCGGGTATATAGAAATGCGGAAGCCTTTACCGTCAGGTCCAGAAAGCTGTAAAACACCGGTGCGGTGTCCACGGAGTGGTCGCGGTAAAATAGCTGCAGGTCTTCAATATGTATCCGATCGCAACTAAAGTCCATTCCCGGCTCCCGGGTTGCAGGCTCATCGGAGGCGAAATACTCCGTAAGGAAATCCAGATTGGTGTTCAGGGAATCTGTACGAAGGAAGTGAAGCTCTGCTCCGTAAAGGCCCACATGGCTTAGGTTAATATTATTATTCTTCCGCTGGATTCGTCCAATTTTTATCACAAATTTCTCAAAAGATGCCAGCTTATGCCCTTGCTGGTCGTCCAGCCGGAACCCTTCCAGCAGGATGCTTCCGCTATAGGTTACCCTCAACCGGTCTACCTGTACGTTAGCCTGAAGTTCTTTGGAGAGCCACCGCGATGCCTGGCCAACGATAAAGTCCTGAACCGGCCCCAAACGCACCAGCCCGCCTATCATTACTGGCAACAGAATGATGCCGATCATCACGTAAAGCAATATTTTATATACTTTTTTAATGGCAGTAACGGTTTTGATTGAAAGCTATAGGTTACTTTTGTAAACGTTTTTCTGATAAAGTTGTTTTCATGTGCAAAGATAAATCAATCGATAATAATAAAGCGGTATATATTTTGGCCATCGAGAGTTCCTGCGATGACACGTCCGCAGCGGTGATCAAAGACAGGCGGGTATTGTCCAATATTATTGCTGACCAGGAGGTTCACCGCGATTATGGGGGTGTTGTCCCTGAGTTTGCCTCTCGGGCACACCAGCAAAATATGGTTCCGGTAGTGGAAAGGGCATTGAAAGAGGCCGGAGTGCAAAAGGAGCAGTTGTCGGCGGTAGCATTTACCCGCGGCCCCGGATTGCTGGGGTCCTTACTGGTGGGGGTCAGCTTTGCCAAGGCTTTTGCTTTGGGCCTGAATATTCCCATTTTGGACGCCGACCACCTGGACGCCCATATTTTGGCCCATTTTATCCAAAAAGACAGCCCGCCGCCGGCGCTTCCCTTTTTGTGCCTTACCGTTTCCGGCGGACATAGCCAGATCGTCCGGGTGGACAGCCCGGAAAAAATGACCGTCATTGGACGTACCATCGACGATGCCGCCGGAGAAGCCTTCGATAAAGCAGCCAAGATTATGGGACTGCCATACCCCG
>PWNQ01000129.1 GCA_003557725.1 Bacteroidales bacterium
ACCCGGACTCAATACGTTCATCGTTAAGATAACTGATGTACGAGCTTGGGTCGAACAAGAACACGATGACGAATTCTACTTACTTACCGAACTTAAAGAAACTCATAACCCCGATAAAGACTGGACATCATTATGATTGAATACGACCTTGCATATAAAGTACCTCACCGTACTTACCATACGAATACGATATACCATATATGGGATATACCTGCAAATAGAAAGATTCATACTGACGTGAAAGAAGTTAAACCGGAACACGTAGGAGACTTCTTCCAATTTGACGATGGCTCAGGATGGCTCTCTCCTATCCTTACAGTATTCCCATATACAATACGTACCGAACTATGCGTGATTCGTAAACAAGACTATGTTCATAAAGCTAACGTACACCCATCTAAAGTGAACTATACAGGAATGAAAAGCAGTCACGAACACTTCCTTGTACGAAAACCTACATTCAAAGAACGTTCCTTAGCTCGTGATATTGCTAAAGGAAAATATACTCCCACTAAGTGGACTGAGAGGATGAAAGTGCTTACTATAGAAGAAATGCAAAAGGCAGGAAAGAAGCTCGGAGTCGATGAAACGTACTTTATCGATAAGCTTAAAGGACTCATAGAACAACCGACAGGAACTATCGAAGGAAAGACCAAAGCTCTCGTTACACTCGGACGTGTTATGGGGGTCGAGCTTGAAAACAATAAAGCTATCGGCTCAGGGAATACCTTCAACTTATTCAATACCGTCCAACAACAAAGACGGAACTCTATCCCTCCACCTGAAACAAAAGATATGAAAGAAATACTTTCCGTTTATACTGAGGTCGTAGAAGATAATGAGCCTGAACCCAAAGAGTAATTACTCGGATACTGAACAAGTACAACTGTACCGTTCCTTCATGAAGAACTCTCTCTCGTTTACGAAGTTCTTCTTTCCGCATATTGCTCAAGATATACCGCCATATCAAATGAAAGACTATAGGATACTCGATAAAAGGTATCCCTACAACTGCTTTATTAGGTTTAGAGGCGGTGCTAAAACTACACAAGCTCGACTCCTCAAAGCTGCTCAGGAAGTTACTAACCAACTTGAACCGGTTATGCTATGGGTGTCAGAATCTATCGGACAAGCTGCTTCCGACTTACTCGGACTTAAAGACGAGCTTCTCAATAACGAAACTATTGTAGACTGGTATGGCGACCTTAAAGGGCCTATCTGGAATAATGAAGAAACTGAGTTCGCTAACGGTGTAGCTATTGCAACTAAAGGATACGGCTCAAGAATAAGAGGATACAAATACAAAGCTCAAAGACCTACACTCATAGACGTTGATGACTTCGAGTCTAAACAAAACTCAGACTCAGCTTCTAAAAGAAAAGCTGTCCGTGAATGGATACTACGTGAAGTAGAACCTTGCGGTGAACCCGGAACTTGTATGAGATTCTGGGGAACTATCGTTGATCCCGACTCCTACTTAGCTAAAGCTCATCTTAAAGAATACTTCAAAGAACCTTACGGTATCTATCGAAACGTTCCTATCGAAACTAACGGAGTACCAGCCTGGCCTTCTCGTTTCCCGATGGAATGGATCGAAATGAGAAAAAGAAGATTCATTGAAGAAGGTGACCTTGCTGGGTTTATGCAGGAATACTATAACGTTCCCGCAGCTTTCTCAAGACCCGTATTCAATTCTGATGCTGTTACATTCTTTGATGCCAAGTTCGGTAGCTATGGTGAAATTACATACCTCGAAACTCCTACAGGTAAAATACCTGTTAACGTATTCATAGGTGTTGACCCTGCTCATACTATTCAAGATGATAGTGCAGATTCAGTATTCTTTGTTCAAGCTGTTACTCCGTCAGGACAACGTGTCATTATTCACTATGATGCAGTCCAACTTAAACCCTCTGAACAACGTGATAGAATACTTGACTTAGCTCAGAGATATAAACCTCGTGGCGTATGTATCGAAACTGTCGGATACCAAGTAGCTCTCTCTGATATCGTACGTGAAGAAATGGATAAACGTAGAACATGGTTTCCGATATACGAGTTCAAGAAACCTATAGGTAAAGATAGAAAGTTCCTCGAAGGTGTCGAACCCCTTATCAATGGTGGACACGTATCATACGCTAATGGCGTTGATCCTGCTCTATTTAAGAGCCAACTCAAAGAATACTCTGCCGGAGAAAAAGGAAAGATAGATACTATTGACGGATTCTACTTAGCTAACCTAAATCAGTATGCCCCTATGAACTATGATGTTGACGAACTTATTAATGAAATTAAATTCAAACCTTCTAAAAAAGTACGAAAACTAACGTGGTACACAGTATGAATAACATAGATAAACTCCTAAACTATACTTCGCAACTCGGACTAAGCAACGAGCTTGTAGAAACCGTGTTCTCTAATATGGCTACGATACTCTCTCCTGATGAGAAAGAAAGACGTAAAACATCTAAGATGATTATGAGACCTAAGATGTACAGTAAGGCTATCGAGCTTGGAATACCAATACCACGACACGAAGGAGATGATTTGATATTCGATGCTCAGGAAGAAGCTATGATGCTTGCAGTTAACCTGAACTCAGAAGACCTCGGTATTGACCTTTTGAAATACTTTAACTTAGATAAATATGAAGATAGATTCTCGCAGATTACTCAAGAAGATATACCTAAAACTCTTAACGATAAAGAAATAACGTTCCTGAATAACCTGAGAGGAATATACGA
>PWNQ01000056.1 GCA_003557725.1 Bacteroidales bacterium
GCCAGACCTCGCGCAAGGACGCCGCCGGCGTCATCCTCTACTGCGCGGAGAAGGCCACCCAGGTGGCACTGGACGCCATCCAGCTGCTCGGCGGCAACGGCTACATCAACGAGTACCCCACCGGCCGCCTGCTGCGCGACGCCAAGCTCTACGAGATCGGCGCCGGCACCAGCGAGATCCGCCGCATGCTGATCGGCCGCGAGCTGTTCAACGAATCCGCTTAACTCAAGCCGTAAGCTATAAGCTGTAAGCTGTAAGTAACTGCCTCGTGGGGTTTTCTTACAGCTTCAGGCTTAAGGCTTACAGCTCCCCGGAGGGGTATATGGCAATCCTGAACACCCAGATCAATCCCCGCAGCGAGGCCTTCCAGGCCAACGAGGCGACGATGCGCGCCGAGGTGATGAAGCTGCGAGAGCTGACCGCCGCCATCGCCCAGGGCGGCGGCGAAAAGGCCCGCGCGCGCCACGAGTCCCGCGACAAGCTGTTCGTGCGCGACCGCATCGACCATCTGATCGACGAGGGCTCGCCCTTCCTGGAGTTCTCGGCGCTGGCCGCCCATGAGGTCTACGACTCCCCGATTCCCGCCGCCGGCGTGGTCACCGGCATCGGCCGGGTCTCGGGGGTGGAGTGCGTGATCGTCGCCAACGACGCCACCGTCAAGGGCGGCACCTACTTCCCGCTCACCGTGAAGAAGCACCTCCGCGCCCAGGAGATCGCCCGCAAGCATCGCCTGCCGTGCATCTACCTGGTCGACTCCGGCGGCGCCTTTCTGCCCCGCCAGGATGAGGTCTTCCCGGACCGCGACCACTTCGGCCGCATCTTCTACAACCAGGCCACGATGTCCGCCGAGGGCATCCCGCAGATCGCCGTGGTCATGGGCTCCTGCACCGCCGGCGGCGCGTGGGCGAGCTGCTCGAGCAGGTTGGCATGTCGGCCCCCGACGCCAACCGCTACCCCCACGAGTTCTCCGGCGGGCAGCGCCAGCGCATCTCCATTGCCCGGGCGCTGGCCAACGAGCCGGAGTTCATGATCTGCGACGAGCCCACCTCGGCGCTGGACGTCTCGGTGCAGGCCCAGATTCTCAACCTGATGAGCGACCTCCAGGACCGCTACGGTCTTACCTACCTGTTCATCAGCCACGACATGGCGGTGGTCAAGCACATGGCCGACCGCATTGCGGTGATGTACTTGGGCCGCATCGCCGAGATCGCTCCCGCCGACCAGCTCTTCGCGACGCCGCACCATCCCTATTCGCAGATGCTGCTGGCAGCGGTGCCGTCGCTGGAGGGGGCGGGCAAGGAGCGCAGCGTGATCCAGGGCGAGGTGCCCAACCCGGTGCACCCCCCCTCGGGCTGCGCGTTCCACCCGCGCTGCCCCCACGCCAACGAGCGCTGTCAGCGTGAGGTGCCGCAGCTGATTGCCAGAAGCGACGGCAGCGAGGTGGCCTGCCACGGCGTCGAGGAGGGACGCATGGCATGAGTGGAGCACGGCGGCCTGTACAGCCGCCGATTCCCGTTCATAATGAGAGGGCAAGCGCGCCCTGCAGGGGGCAGCGAGGGGACTTCAGAGGGAATGCATATGGTGACCGAAGCCATGACCAGGCTGCGCTGTCGGCTCGTCGGCGCGATCGTGCTGCTGGCGTGCCTGAGCGTCGTGATGTCCAGCGCGGCCCAGGCCAATCCGCGCTATGCCGCCATCGTGGTGGACGTGGAGAGCGGCGAGGTGCTGCACGCGGCCAACGCCGATGCCACGCGCTATCCGGCGTCGCTGACCAAGATGATGACGCTCTACATGCTCTTCGACGCCCTGGAGAAGGGCGATCTGCGGCTCGATCAGCCGCTGACGGTGTCGGCCCAGGCCGAGTCGATGCCGGCTTCCAAGCTGTGGCTCAAGCGCGGCTCCAGCATTACCGTTGAGGAAGCGATCCTGGCACTGATCGTGCGTTCGGCCAACGACGTGGCCGTGGTGGTAGCCGAGGCGCTGGGCGGCAGCGAGCGCGAGTTTGGCCGGATGATGACCGCCAGGGCCCGGGAGCTGGGCATGCCCAACACCGTCTTCCGCAACGCTTCGGGGCTGCCCGACGGCGGCCAGACGACCACCGCCCGGGACATGGCGACCCTTTCCATCCGCCTGATGCAGGACTTCCCTCGGCACTATCACTACTTCTCGCGGCAGAGCTTCACCTACCGCGGCACCACCCACAACAGCCATAACCGGCTGGTGCGCAACTATGCCGGCGCCGACGGCCTGAAGACCGGCTTTATCCGCGCTTCCGGCTTCAACGTGGCCACCTCGGCGGTGCGCAACGACCGCCGCCTGGTCTCGGTGGTGATGGGCGGCTTCACCGCGGCTTCCCGGGATGCCCACATGGCCGACCTGCTCGATCGCGGCTTCGTGCGCGCCTCGCTATACGGCCGCGGCGACTGGGTGGCCCAGGCCGACTTCTCGGGCGACCGCATGGGCATCAGCGACATGCCGGCCGCCGCGCCGGCACCGTCGCCCTCTCCGGCCGCGCCGGCGCGGGAGCCGCAGGTGCAGCTGGCCAGCCTGCAGCAGCCTTCAGGCGAGTCGTCCCTGCCCCGGGCCGCCCAGGGCTCTGCCAACGACCCCATCCGCGAGCTGATCGCCCGCAGCGAGTCGCCCCGTCAGGGCACCGAAACGCGCCACCGTCTGGAACCGGTGGGCAGCAGCGGCAGCTGGGGGGTGCAGGTGGGTGCCTTCAGCGATCCCGACAATGCGCGCA
>PWNQ01000079.1 GCA_003557725.1 Bacteroidales bacterium
ACCAAGATGTAAACATCATTGCCTTAAATGGGGTTGAGCCCACCATAAGCAACATTAGTAATGAGCTATACCCTATTGTGTCAAAGTTCGCTATGGTAAGTGCCAACAGCAATCACCCAAAGCTTGAACCGTTTATCGCATGGGTTCTTTCACCTGAAGGACAAACGTTAATAGAACGATCAGGATTTGTGCCAATAACGCCATAATAAAAGCCAGAGCCGCTGGCTTTTTTATAGGGTAGAAAACCGGTAAGCTATGGTTTGCCTTTTCACGGTATTGGCTTTCATGAAACTTTTGGGATAATCAAGAAAATGGATATCATTGGGGATGTGAAGTGGTTCTAAACATAGTGCGCCATGCACTGTATCCTTTACACCATTTTCTAATATTGCTTCGGTGGCTTCATTATTGGTAAAGACAACCAAGGCATCATAATCGGTTTCAACCCTAATCTCCCTACCACTGCTTGGTTCACGGCACATAATAAGGTTTTTATCGAGTATAAAGGGATGGTCTAACCCACCGGCGTCAGTTTTACTAAGATAATTCAATGCATCGCGGAGTGGCTTAGATGCTTGAAAATCAAAAACCGTGTTCTTAACATTAAAACGATTTTTAGGCAAGCCGTTTGGGTTGAGTTCAATCGCGTGTGAGGCTGGAATAGAGAGTTCATGATCATGCACACTCTGATTGGATGCGCCACTTAAGTTAAAATACATGTGGTTGGTTACATTGGCCACCCCATCTTCTGATGCGTGGGTTTCAAAGGTTATATCGAACCCTTCCTCAAGGAAAGTGTAAATAACCCTAAACTGAAACTGCTTTGGGAACAGTTTGAGCACGTTGTCACCATTGAGGGTAAATGTGACTTGATTTGATTGAACACTAACCTCAAAATCTTGCAACGCAAGATTGTCAGTGTCACTATGCAAAAGTACATCTTCTTTTGGTTGATATTGGAAATAGGTTGGGTAGGGCTTTGCGATACGCCCCGCATATGGACCAACCGTTGTTCCAAGCATTTTTTTATTGGTCTTATAATCATTTAAGTCGTTGTATGTTAAGATGATATTTTCAAAAACCCCATCACGGTTTGGGGTTTTTAATGTTTTTACCGTCGCCCCGCGATTTATAAGCTCAATACAATAATGTCGGGTTTTTACATGAATGTGTTTAAATGATGCGCTTTCAAAATAGTGAATGCTTGGCATACGTTTAATCCTTTCGAACAATATGATGTTATTGTACTAAATATTCATGCATAATGGAACCGTTCAAAAGGATTGCATTACACAGGCGAACTTGAAAACCAGTGGCGTGTGCGATTCGCAATACTGACCAATAAAAGCATAACGGGTACTTCAACAATGATGCCAACCGTGGTCGCAAGTGCAACGGGTGATGCAGCACCAAATAAAGCAATCGCAACCGCTACCGCCAATTCAAAGAAATTGGATGCGCCAATCATGCCTGCTGGGGCAGCAATTTCATGGGATAAACGAATTTTTTTTGCGATAAAATACGCAACAAAGAAAATCACAATCGTTTGAATAATTAACGGGATCCCAATGAGCACAATATGACCTGGATTGGCAATAATGACTTCGGCTTGAAACATAAAGATTAATACAAGGGTGAGCAACAAACCAACAACCGTAACATGTTTAAACTTTGGCAAAAACGTCTTATTAAAATACGCTTCACCCTTTTGCCGCATTAAATGCGTTCGTGTCATAATACCCGCTGATAATGGAATAACAACAAATAACACAACCGATAATAACAACGTATCCCACGGCAAGGCAATCCCTACTGTTTCTAAAACCCCCGTAAACTGAATTAATAGCGCAACGATTGGGGTAAACAGCAACAACAATATCACGTTGTTTGTGGCAACTTGAACGACAGTATACGCTGGGTCCCCTTTGGTTAAATGACTCCATACAAATACCATCGCTGTACACGGAGCGGCCCCTAAAATAACCGCACCCGCTAAATATTGCCGTGCTAAATCATCTTCAATGAACGCGTTAAAGATGACGAAGAAGAAAAGTGATGCAATGAGAAACATTGTAAAAGGTTTTATGAACCAATTGACAACCCATGTCACATAAAGCCCTTTTGGTTCCTTACGAACATTTTTTAAACTGGTAAAATCAACTTTTAACATCATCGGATAAATCATCAACCAAATTAAAATGGCGATGGGAATCGATATTTCTGCAACCGTAAACCGTTCAAGAAATTGCGGTATTATTGCAAAATAATGCCCTATCATGACCCCAACAGCCATACATAACAAGACCCATACTGTTAAATACTTTTCAAACGTATTAATGATTGGTTTTTGATTCATGCGTTTCATCCTATTCTATCGTTTTTTTGATGTTTCAGGAATACAAGCATCTTTTTCAAAACTTTGTAACTGATCGATGGTTTCGTGGTACAAATCAGATTGACGAATGTAATCACATAGCGCTTTGTGTTCTTTAAGTGCATCGTTAGACAACGTGTAGTGCACCCACTTAAAATCTTTTTTCATGCGCACCAGTCCACGCGCACGAAACCACGCTAGATGTCGAGATACATTGGCTTGTTTTAAATGTAAAAATCGTTCGATGTCACACACACAATAAGTATCTTCCATCAACATGATCCAAATTAAAAGCCGCTTTGGTTCTGATAACAGTTTAAACATTGATTCAATCGAGTTCATAAATGCACCTCACATTACTGTTCAGTA
>PWNQ01000097.1 GCA_003557725.1 Bacteroidales bacterium
AATGTACACATTGCAGGCACAAACTCAAACGCAACCACCGACGAGAATGGTTTCTTTGAGTTCCCGTTTGTACTCCCAGGAACCTATGACCTGCACTTCACTAAGTTTGGCTATTATGATGCCATGCTCGAAGATGTAGTTGTTGAAGAAGAGGAAACCACAGTGGTAACCACCGAAATGGAAGCCTTCCCAACGGTAACCGTCATGGGTACTGTCGTTGGAAGTGACCTCCCGGAAGTGGGCATTGAAGGCGCAGCCATTACCCTTGTGGGTTATGACAACTATGCAGCTGAAACCGATGCTGATGGTATGTTCGTTATTGAAGGCGTGTATGCCGATAACGATTACAACCTCACTGTAAATGCTGCTGGTTACACCGCCTACAACGCTGTTGTTGAGGTAGGCACGGTTGATGTTGATCTTGGAACCATTACCGTTATGGAGATTGCATTCCCCCCTGCCAATGTGGTTGCAGTAGAAACTGACGATGGTGCGCACGTGAGCTGGGATGCTCCAGGTGGCGGCGTGCTCGTAGAGCTTTACCAGCACGATGGTGAGATTCCGGCTAACCCCAATGGTCTTTTCCAGGTGAATACCGAAGCCCTTGGAACCATTTTTGACCTGTCAGATTATCCTGATGCTACAGTTAGCTATATTGATTTCCACCACCTGCAATGGGGAATTCCAAACGATAATTATGATTATAATGTGCATATTGTTGACTGGGCGAATTTTGAAATCCTGCATACTGTAACAGGATTGACAACAGCAGTAAATGACGACTGGGAGCTTGAAGTGCCCCTGGGACATTACAGTGTTGCCGGTTACGACCAGGTTGGTATCCTGATTCAACCACTTGGATACTTGCCCAGTGATGCTTATCCTTGTCTTACCACTGACGCTACTGGCCCCAACGGCTTGTCGCTTCGTGCCCCGGTTAATAATTTAGCAGACTATACAATTAATGGCCCGACTGTCGGTGACTTCTTCATCACCCTATGGATCACTACAAGCTATGCAAAAGAAGGCATTGTGAAAGCCGAAGGCCTTACTTCAAACAATCTTGAAACTGTTCAAACCAGGACTGGTGAAGCTACACCAAGTGCATCTGCTTCATTGACCCAGATGGCCAGCGCTCATCAGCTTGACAACAGGGTACTTGAAAATTACAGCATATATCGTCTGCTTTCAGGTCATGAAGGCAACATGGATGAGTGGGATTCCCTTGCAGATGGTATAGCACAAACCGAGTATCTTGACACTGGCTGGGAAGACCTCATGCAGGGACTTTACAGATATGCTGTGGTTGCCAACTACACCAACGACAACCCATCAGCACCTGCCTTCTCGAACATCCTGCCAAAAGACATGACCGTGCCGTTTACCGTGAACGTAAGCACCAACTCAGGTGACCTGCCGACCGGTGCCATGGTACACCTGATCAACATGGATCATCCGCAGTATGAGTATGAATCAGTAGTGCCCCCAACCGGCATTGTTGACTTCCTGCATGTATGGAGAGGCCATTACGCCATGACCATCGAGCTGGAAGGCTTTGATACGTATTTTGTTGAGGATATCGACATCACTGAGGCTGCTTCTTATGATGCCTTACTGATTGAGACCATCGTAGCGCCTTACGCACTGAATGTGGAAACCTTTGGCCTGCCCCTTGGTGATGCATTGCTCACCTGGAACACTGCTGAAGAAGTTGAATTCCGTTATGATGATGGTGAAGTTGATGGCCAGTTAGGAGTTACAGGTGGAGGTACCTTTAATGATGTATTGGGTGCAGTTCACCATCGTAATGCAGAGCTTTGGGAGGTATCATGGTTCCTTACCAATGAAGGCGGCCCGCATCCTGCTGTTAAGGTTTGGATTCTTGGCCTGGATGCGAACGGCTTACCAGACAGAAACAATGTACTATATACTGCTGAAAACGTGCCTAACACTGACATGCAGTGGAATACACATGAATTGTCTGCTCCTGTTCTTGCTCCCGAAGGATTCTTTATTGGTGTAAGTGCAATGGGCTTCATTGGCTTGGCCTTTGACGACGGAGTTGGTGACCCATGGCCATTTATTCCTGATACACAGTTTGCTATTATTGACATAACCAATCCGGCCAATGATTGGCTTGAGTTAGGCGGCATTGGATTCCCCAATAACTTCCTCCTTAGGGGTTATGGTCTTGATTTCGGTGATGTTGACAAAGGACGCGGATCACGTATTGCCAAGAGAGAAAATGCAACTGATGGTTCTGACCTGTTTACAGCTATTCCCGTTGCTACCTCGTTTGAATCTGGTAATCCTGAATATGCTTCTGCTGGTAGTGATTTCAACAGAGCATTCCTCGGCTTCAATGTATTCCTGGATGGTACCGAAGTAGCCTCTGAGATCACAGCAACTGAATATATGTTCACAGGCCTTGAAGACGGCATGTATGAGGCTGGTGTACAATCAGTTTACACAACCGGTTCTTCTGAAATCGTTACAACTGACTTCTTCATCGGCGAAGTGCTGCATCCTGTTACCTTCAATGTGGACATGACAGGTGTTGAAGGCTTCGATCCCGAAGAACATACCGTTTACCTGACTGGTACATTCACCGGATGGGCTGAGCCCGGAACTGAAGGTTCCATAGTTATGGAGCAAGTTGCCGGTCCTGGTGACCTGCTTTTCTATGAGAATTTTGACAGCTTTGACGATTTCACTACTGATCTTTCACCATGGAT
>PWNQ01000134.1 GCA_003557725.1 Bacteroidales bacterium
AATTTGATCAAAATATTGATTGACGGACCGGCCGTATCCTTGAACGGATCACCCACTGTATCCCCGATCACTCCTGCCTTGTGAGCCTCGGATCCCTTGCCTCCATAGTTCCCTTCCTCAATATACTTCTTTGCGTTATCCCATGCCCCGCCGGCATTGGCCATGAACAGGGCCATGACCACACCGGAAACCGTCACGCCGGCAAGAAGACCGCCGAGCATGTTCGGGCCTCCGAAGTATCCTACGGCAACCGGAGTCAACACGGCCAGTAGCCCCGGCGCAACCATTTCCTTAATTGCGGCCTTGGTGGAAATATCAACGCATTTTGCGTAATCCGCCTTTGCCGTACCCTCCAGAAGACCCGGGATATCCTTGAACTGTCTGCGGACTTCCTCGATCATGGCGAAAGCTGCTCGGCCAACCGCGCCCATTGCCAGAGCGGAGAACAGATACGGCAGCATGGCTCCCACAAGGAGTCCTGATATAACCTGCGGCTGTGTCACATCGATTACGAGCGTGGCAGCCTCAACCGACCAACCCTCATCAACACGAGTGCTCAAGATCGTTTCACGAAATGCGGCGAAAAGGGCAAGAGCTGTCAGCGCTGCCGACCCTATGGCAAAACCCTTTCCAATTGCGGCTGTGGTGTTTCCTACAGCGTCCAGCTTGTCAGTGCGTTGACGAACTTCCTTGGGTAGTTCCGCCATTTCAGCGCATCCGCCGGCATTGTCTGCGATCGGTCCGTAAGCGTCAACCGCCAGCTGTATTCCGGTAGTGGCAAGCATGCCCAGGGCCGCTATGGCTATTCCGTACAGGCCGGCAAAGTGATAAGCCACCATGATCGCAGCGCTAAGCGCCAGGATAGGCAGGGCAGTTGAAAGCATGCCGTTGCCTAGCCCGGCGATGATGTTCGTGGCCGGACCTGTCTGCGACGCCTCCGCTATCTTGTGAGCAGGGCTGCGATTGACGGCAGTGTAATACTCGGTCAGCATTCCTATTGCAACTCCGCCTATCAGCCCGGCAATGGATGCCCAGAAAATGCCCTCCGCACTGTATTCCACTCCCGCAAGAGTGAATCCTGCCGGAGCAACGGCCTGAATAAGCGGATAGGCAAGAACCGCAACAACAATCGCTGCGCCGAACGTGCCGATATTCAAGGCTGTCTGAGGGTTCCCTCCCTCGCGTGTACGCACCAGGAATGTTCCTCCTATGGAAACCAGTATACCCATCCCCGCCAGCAAAAGCGGAAGAATGACAAGCTCAATGGACCCTGCAGCCGCGCCCAGCACCATGGCTGCCAGAATGGATCCCACATACGACTCGAACAGGTCGGCCCCCATGCCGGCTACGTCGCCTACATTATCTCCGACGTTGTCTGCGATGGTTGCAGGATTGCGGGGGTCGTCTTCCGGTATGCCGGCCTCAACCTTGCCTACCAGGTCGGCGCCTACATCGGCCGCCTTGGTGTATATGCCTCCACCCACGCGTCCGAACAACGCTATGGAACTGGCTCCGAACGAAAAGCCCGTCACTATGGGCAGAACTGTTCCCCGCAGCGTACTAATCTCGCTCCCAAAGACACCCGTAAATATAATCAAGAGCAGGGACAAGCCAAGGATGCCCAGTCCGACCACAGACATCCCCATCACTGAGCCTCCCGAAAAAGCTATTTTCAATGCCGTGGGAAGGTCAGTACGCGCACCTTGAGTAGTACGGTTATTGGCTGCGGTGGCAACTCGCATTCCGAAAAAACCGGCAAGCCCGGAACACAGCGCACCCACTACAAAAGACACGGCAACCAGGCTCTGATTGCCGGGATAGAAATATGCAAGCAATCCCGCCACAACGACAATAAAGACCGCAAGCGCCTTGTATTCACGGGAAAGGAAAGCCATTGCGCCTTCACGCACGGCGAGCCCTATATCGCGCATCTTTTCATTGCCCTGATCCTGCTTTCCAACCCAAAGACTCTTGTACCATGCAAAAACCAAAGCCATAGCGCCAGATGCTACAGCGAGCCATACCCACGAAACAGTCATATTATCAATCCTCCTTTTGAATTGCTTCCCTGCACGCAAACAGCCAGGGAAATCGCGTGAGACTATCGATATACATGCCCATTGTCAACCGAAGCTCATACGGCGAATGAACCACTTCTCGCCCTCCACCAGAAAGTACGCAAAAAGCGTCACTGCGGCAATCAACAACCAGTGAAACATGCTGACGCCTTCTGTGCTGAAAAGATCCTGAAACCATGGAAAATATGTAAAAAACAGCTGTCCAACTATCACGGTGACGATCGCTGCAACTGCAACCTTGTTGCCTATGAATGTCTCCAGCGTAAGACCGGACTCCTTTATGGAACGCACATTTAGCAGATAAAATATCTCAAACAACACCAATGTATTTACCGCCACGGTACGGGCATAGTCCTCATCCGCGCCCATTCTACGCACCCATAAGAACAAGCCGAATGTGCCGATGCAGCGTGTGATACTCACAAAAGCGATACGCCACAGGAAAAAACGGGTAAGAAGCGGCTGGTCGGGTTTGCGTGGAGGCAGGCTCATTATACCGGGCTCTGGGGGCTCGAATGCCAGCGCAACAGCCAAGGTTACCGCAGTAATCATGTTTACCCACAGGACCTGAACGGGGGTGATGGGCAAAACCATTCCAGCCATGATCGCGGCAATAATGGTCAACGCCTGTCCTCCG
>PWNQ01000136.1 GCA_003557725.1 Bacteroidales bacterium
GCATTCAACCCAATGTGGACCGGACTCCCGAAGAAGACCTGGCTATTGTGTGGGGTGATCCGAACGAAGATGCTATTTACGGAGCTACAGGAAACATCGTGGGAGATTTTTATTCGAATGACATCGTGTTTCCAAATTCATTAGATGGAGTTGCAAATCCGGATGTAGCCATTAATATGCGTCAAAATATACCATATATAATAGTAGTTTTCAGACGCTATGATTTTGCAAACAATTGGGAATGGGCTCAGGTATACAAGTATGAGTATGACAATTTTTACTATAATGCACCAGGGTTTGGCGGTGTGGGTTCTATTCCCCATGGAGATATCGGCTCCTTCAGCCCGCCCCGGATAGCGGCACCACTGGATGGCTCTACACATGAAAAGGATTGCCAGGTTGTACAGGTGGAGCATACGGCTTTAGGAGAGTATATCGTTCATGGAGGGAATTATTATGGTCCAAAAGCACCACTAAACTGGAGTTCTGATACATTAAACGCTCACGAATATGAATCTGAGCTTTCCTTTAATTGTTGTTATAACCCACAGGATTATGAAACCAAGGGGGCTGTGGTTTCCTATTCTGAAGACATTCATGTAGCCTGGGCGTATTCGGCGCCAGACGCCAATGATTACTTTGTGATCGTCAACCGCACTTTACTACGTGATGGCAATGTAAAGGAAACTTATTATCAAAATTATGATTATTCATACTCCGTAGTTAATAGGTCCGTATTTGATGAGGTGAATAATACTCTTCCTGCTATTGCTTCACGGTTTAATGACGACACCAAGTTTATCGGATGGTTTAACGAAAATGATTGGCATGACCCGCATCCTTCATATAAGATAACTTCTTGGAATGAAATAATATATGATATTAGCGTTGAGGCAGATGCCGGTTTGGTATATCCAAACCCTGTGTTTGATCAATTTTATTATGATCTTACGGATAAGGATGCCGGCATGCTAACACTGTATTCTTATGACGGAAGGAAGGTGCTCTCTCATCATGTATCTAATGAGTCCGGCAGTATTGACGTTTCAAGCTTGCCTGCTGGAATGTACATCGTTGAGGTTAAACTGCCAGACCGTATTATACGGAAAAAGATAGTTAAAATATAAAACGCAACAGCGTTCGGTCTGAAAACTTCATTAATCGCTTTTTATTAATATCTAAAACTCATTAGCATGTTTAGATTTATATCTTTGTTTCCGCTTATAATAATTGTGGCAACCGTACTTCCCGGGCAGCTCACACCCCAGTCCATAAACACTTATGGCCATGCCGATAATGTGGTATTAAGGACCCGTCCGGATACCGGAAATATTTTACAACACCACATTTCATTTAACACGCCTGATCCGCAAATTGATACGATTATTAGTGAAGGGAATCATATTTGGGGTTATCACTTAGGGGGTTATAATGAACCCCACCTGGCAATATACTCTGACAGGAATGGAGAGCTAAAGCTCTATGCCTATTATATTAATGATTTAACTTTAGGTTATATGCCTGGTGCGGTTGTTTGGAACGGAAACCACCAGGTTATAGACACCCTGGGTAGTCATGTTTTCCAACATCATCCTCATCATGAGGCCTGGCCTTGGCCGATGGTGGCCGTTCCCATGCCGGGAAACCCCGATCTTATATATCTGTTCAAGCTGGTTCGCCGTGGAGGTGGTAGTGGTAGTTCTCATTTTGTCCACCCAAATAGTTTACGTTGGTCATTGATTGACCTCTCGGGCAATGGCGGTCATGGTAGTGTGCTCGTTGACGCACAGGTTTTTTCTCCCGATACCATGCATGATCATGCGCTTGCTTTGACCAAGCATGCCAATGGGCGTGATTACTGGCTGGTAAGTAAAAAGTATAATTCCCGGGAATACGCGGCTTATCGTATTCAACCCGGAGGCGTTGTGGATACCGTTCATTCTGTGGCCGGGCAGCAACCCAGTCCTAACTCACATATTTATTCAATGGGTTTAAACTTTAGTCCGGATGGGCAATGGCTTGCAGACAATTGTATTTCAAACGAAGACTCCCTCCAACTTTTAAATTTTGATGCCTCCACTGGTATGGTGAGTGACAGCAATGCACGCTATGTTCCCCAATACAATGTTTCTGTTGGTATTGGTCAGCCAGTCTATGCAGTGTTTTCTCCCAATAGCCGGTACCTATATGTATGGCATCAGGGTTATAACGCCCATCTTTACCAATATGACCTCAACATCTCTGACCAGCAGTTTTTTGTTAATTCCCGGATACTGCTTAAAGAAGTTCTATGGTCATGGCCACCTTCAGCGATGCATCATAAATATTGGAAATTCTTGTTTACAGCAGCTAACGGGAAGATTTACAGTCGTAACAAACAGACCTGGCCAGGCTGGGGCTGTGGGCTAAACTCCGTGGAATCGCCAAATACAGCCGGCACGGGCAGCCAACCAAGGGATACCAGCTTTTTATTGAGTTCAGTACCATTGTACGGACTCCATGATAATAATATATCCTCCTTCCCCAAATTTGCCAGCTCCTGGCTAAAAGAGCCCTTAGACTTCAGCTACAGCCACGTCTGTGCGGGAGAGGGCACCCCGCCTACTCATTTTGCGTTTACCGACAGCGTGGTGGATGCCTTCTGGAGCTTTGGCGATACCTTAGCCATGGGAGCGGATACCTCCAACCTGTTTTTCCCCACTTACAACTATA
>PWNQ01000101.1 GCA_003557725.1 Bacteroidales bacterium
CTTTGGATGCATTATTCTCGATGTGGAGTCCTTTACTCCGTGCGGCTGCTCTTGCTTCTTGATCATTCATTGCTGACAAATCCACGCCGGAGTGCTCCGCTATCGCCTGCAGCATCGGAATTCTCGGCCAGGGTGGCTGCAAATCCAGCACGTGATTCTGGAACTGTACCTTCGTGGTTCCCAATACTTGTGTCGCAACAAATGCAAAGCAGTCCTCCGTCATCTTCATCATATCTTCCATGTCGGCATAGGCCTGGTAAACTTCTACAGAAGTATACTCTGGATTATGCTTGGTGGACATGCCTTCATTACGGAAGTTCTTACCCATTTCAAAGACCTTGTCAAAACCACCCACAAGAAGACGTTTGAGATAAAGTTCCGGGGCAATGCGCATATACAAGTCCATATCCAAAGCATTGTGGTGGGTGACAAATGGTCTAGCATTGGCCCCGCCGGGAATCACGTTTAACATAGGAGTCTCAACCTCGATGAATCCCTGCCCCTGAAGAAATTGTCTGATGTACTGCAAAATTCGGCTGCGAGCTACAAACACTTCCCGCACTCCGGGATTCACAATCAGATCCACATAACGCTGCCGATAGCGCAACTCGACGTCTTTGAGACCATGCCATTTCTCTGGAAGCGGTCGTAATGATTTGGAAAGCAGCGTCACTTCTTTGATCTCAACACTAATCTCGCCGCGACGAGTTCGGAAAATCCGCCCCGCAACCCCGATGTGATCACCAATATCTAGACGCTTGAACTGCTCATAGGTTTTTTCACCAAGCGTGTTAACCCTAGCGTAGAGCTGTACTCGTCCAGTGGAATCCATAAGATCCGCAAAACCAGCTTTTCCGTGAGTCCGAAAGGACATGATCCGACCTGCGATCACAGTATCCTCGCTTTCGAGCGTATCGAAACGATCGACGATTTCCTGTGTTGTGTGCGTGGTCTCAAACCTACCACCGTACGGGTGGATGCCCTCGTCCTGCAACTGCTGTAACTTATCACGGCGAATCTTCATCATCTCATTGAGGCTGAGTTGCCGTTCTTCACTCTGATGCGTTTCCGACACTGACTTCCCCTCCATGCGTTACCTACTAATCTTCAAGACCTCATATTGCAGCACACCGTCTATTACCTCAACGTCAACTACCGTTCCTGTACCCTTCCCCATAATCGCCTGCCCCACGGGCGATTCATTGGAAATCTTGGATTCCGACGGATCAGCTTCTGCAGAACCCACAACTTGGTACTCGAAAACATCTCCAGTCTCCAAATCCTTAAGCGTCACCCGACGACCCAAGGAAACTATATTATCTTCGGCGTCATCAGAATCGACAACCCGTGCATTTCGCAATATCTTTTCGACTTTCATAATGCGCCCTTCAACAAAAGCTTGTTCATTCTTCGCGTCGTCGTACTCTGCGTTCTCGGAGATGTCGCCGAAATCCAGGGCTTCCTTGATCCGCTGGGATACCTCTCTGCGTTTCGCTGTTTTGAGATACTCCAACTCTTTCTCCAGCTTCTTGAGACCTTCCGGAGTTAATAGAACCTCTTTTTCCACCAAAGCTATCACCCTTCCGTCATGGCAAATTTACATTGCAGATGTGCTCATCATTCAGCCATTGCACAAGATCAACGCAAAAGTTATTCGTAATTGTCTAATCCATTATAAGGAACAAAAAAAGGGATGTCAAGAATCGACAGCCCTAATTTGCATGCGTCTCGTCACATATCCAACAAAACACCGAATAACTTCGTGGATCTCGGCTACCCACGGGGAGTGTGCTCCCAGTCCAAACCTGCAGCTGATGGCTTGACCACTTCGAACTCGTAGAACACAACCCCGGATGTTCAGCCGCCCATTCCAAATAACGTCATCTCACACCTGTGAAAATCATCCAAGACTACACATTCATGCTCCTGGCTGGACGAACTCCTCGACACGCGGCGCAAAATCTACCCTTTCCAACATCGCCAAATAGTCCTCACTGCTAATCTCATCTATGGGTTTGTTCACCAAAGTCACAACCAACGCTTCCATTACATTCGTTCCGAATGAACGACCCTGTAGGTTTGGTGTAGTGGTAATCAGCCGAGAAGCGCCTCGAGATTTCAGTAGATCCACATCGCTTTGGGTAACGGTATTCGTGATAATGGTCTTTCCTTTAAGATTCTCCGGGAGGAACTTGCGGATCATGTGATAATCTCCAGCGATCACATCCGCCCAATGATAGTATTTGTCCATTCGCCCAGTGACTCCCTGCTTGTCCTGTTTGTTACCTGTGGGGTACACCCATCGGAATGGCAGTTGGACAATGACCGGAGCGATTACACGGGCGATCCTATTCAGAGCGTTGAGACTATATAGCGGCACAGGAACACCAAGGGCGAAAATGAGATCACCAAACATGATTCGACAGCCCGTATGGCTTAACGCATCTGCCATTCCGAAGCGGTCCATCGCCGAGGTCATAAGAACGTTCTTTCCCTTAAGCAAATTGGGGGACATCGCATCGACATACTGCACAACTTTTCGTTCCAGCGTGTTTTTCAGCCCAGAACCATCAACGATAGGGGTGAGACGAGCTGCCGCAGCAATCTGCTTGGCTTCTCGGAAAATGTACCGCCTTTTCCCAGCCCAAATGTACAGATCAATGCCGCCCATCCCA
>PWNQ01000183.1 GCA_003557725.1 Bacteroidales bacterium
AAGTTTTTTAGTAAAATTTTTTACCGGCTTGTCTCTTCTTCCTGTTCCACCTGAGCTACTGCAGCACCGTGGTCTCCGGGTATCGGTCTGTTTTTAAGGAAAAAGTTTTTGGTGGAGTTGGTAAGGAACACTCCAGCCAGGATGAGTGCAATCCACAGTATATAAGAAACCCCAAATGGTTCTCCATCCAACACCCCCCAAAATACAGCCATTACAGGCATCAGGTAGGTTACTGAGGAGGCAAATACGGCGTTGGTGAGTTGAATAAGGCGGTAAAAAAGCATCATGGCCACCGCCGTTCCTAAGATGGCCAGAATAAGAATATACCCCAGGCTATTCCAGGCTTCCGGATGCTCTTTAATGCGATGGGTGAAATCGGTGGCTGAAAACAACAAAACCCAGGATATTAACCCTATAGACATAAAGGCGAACACTGTGATCAGTAAAGACGGCACATCCTGCAAATACTGCTTTACCAGGTTGATATTAATGGCATAGCAAACAGTAGCAATAAGGACCAGCACCCCGTATTTAAAGTTAAAAACAAAAGAATTATCACCGCTGACGGCAATAAGTCCAAAGGCTCCCACAAGCCCCATGATCACTCCGGCCACATTGGTGGCGTGCACCTTCAAACGAAAAAGCATTACGGCCAAAACCATGGTAAATAATGGAGCCATAGAGTTAAGCACTCCGGCCAGCATGCTGTCAATGCCCGTCTCTGCCCGGGCAAACAAATAGGCCGGGATCAGGTTCCCAATTACTCCGGAGGCCACAATATACTTCCATTTATTTACCGGAAAGCGCTTTATCTGACGAATGGCCAGAGGCAGCAGCACCAATGCGGCTACCCCAATGCGTAAAACGCCCACCTGAAGCGGACTAAATGCCGTAAGACCCCTTTTTATCAATATAAATGAGCTGCCCCAGGTGATCACCAGCATAAACAACAACAGCCAGGGCAACACCCCTTTTGCCTTGTCCGGATTTAAATATGTATTCCTTGTCTTCATAGGGGCGGCAAAGGTAATCAATTCCAACCCCTGTTCCGGATGCTGAGAGATAAACCAATCTATATAAACAACATTTTCCCTCTTAGAGTGTTACTTTATATTCATATCCATTAATATATTTTGACCTTTTTGAGGTTTTATTTTAAATTCTTTACTATGAACTATTTATCAAAAATATCCACGTTTTTTGTGCGCGGATGGATTAGTATTCGCCCCTTTTCCCTTCCCGCATCTATAATGCCGGTAATTTTCGGCACTGTATTAGCCTGGGTATATGGTGGGGCTTCCATGCATCTTTTACATGCGGGGTTAGCTATCATTGCGATGACCCTGCTGCATTGGGGATCCAACATTATGAATGATATTTATGATTACAAGCTGGGGCTGGATAAGCACCCCACCCCGGTGAGCGGGGGCATTGTTAGGGGAATTATTACTCTTAAACAGGCTAAAAGGGCCTGGATATCCCTTTACGTATCAGGTACTGCAGTGGGGCTATTTCTGGTATGGAAAACGGGTATTGAGCTGCTGGTAATCGGCATGGTCGGTATAACGGTGGGACTGCTATACTCAAACCATAGCAAGTTGTCATTAAAATATAACGCCATGGGTGACCTGGCTGTGTTTCTTAACTTTGGCATTTTGGGGGCACTGGGGGCCTGGTTTGTACAGACCGGATCCCTGAGCTGGATCCCGGTAATATGGTCCATACCCATGTCCGTTTTGGTAATTGCCATCCTGCATGCCAACAACTGGCGTGATATCCCTGATGATACCCGCGGCAATATCATTACAATGGCTTCCCTTTTGGGTGACAAACGTTCATTACGTTATTACGGCTTTCTAATCTATACCCCATTTATTATGGTGTTGGCACTTATCCTGGTGCCTCATTTCTTTTTTCCCCAATTTCCTGCCCTGCCTTTCACCTTTATTATCACTATGCTGGCTCTGCCCCATGCCTATCAATTATGGAAAAAAGCCCTCTCAAGGAGTAAACCCGTCCTGCCCATGGACTTTGTAACCCTGGACGGAGCCACCGGAAAGCTTAACCTTACTTTTGGATTACTTTCCATCGCCGCATTGATCATTGAAAGAGGGCTACACCTGTACCCGCTTATACTGGGCTAGATTATTCCCGCATGCACCGGATGATGCTGTCTTTTATATGCTTATAATTTTCTATTCTATCTTTAGTCAGTTGTATTTTCAATAACACATTCGATCCCGAATTCTCGGGACAGGTCCCGAATTCTCGGGACAGGTCCCGAATTCTCGGGACAGGTCCCGAAGGGGTGACATTATTATAGTATCGGGACCTTTGGCATGTGTGTTTCATAATATCAACAGTGATTTAGCCCCCCGCTGTGAGATCATTTTGCCCTTTTCAGAACCGGACTGCTGTCTGTATTATCTTTATTATCTTTGTGGCATATTTTAATCAAAGATATTTATGTTTAAAAAAGATGTTTATACACAGCGGCGCAATATTCTTCGCGAGAAGGTGGGCAGCGGGTTAATATTGTTACCGGGCCATCAGGAGTCGCCCATGAATGCTCCGGCCAACACTTTTCATTTTCGTCAGGACAGTTCCTTTCTGTATTATTTCGGTGTGGATTTACCGCATTTTGCAGGGGTTTTGGACAT
>PWNQ01000179.1 GCA_003557725.1 Bacteroidales bacterium
AGATAGGTCAACCCATCTTAACGCCTATCATGTTCAGCCAATCACTGATCAAAAACTATATGCTCCATGCCCTCCACTCTATGCTCCGGCGTGGGCGTTTCATTTGGTGATGCTTTTATCCGGTTGTTTTTGAACGGATCAATGCTTCAAAATAGGCAATGGTTTTTTCCAGACCAATTTTTAGAGGTATTTTGGGTTCCCAGTTCAATTCTTTTTTTGCCAGGGATATATCCGGTTTTCGCTGCATGGGGTCATCGGATGGCAGGGGGGAGTACACCAGTTTTGATCTGGATCCGGTGGTATCAATAATTTTTTCAGCCAGTTCTTTAATGGTAAATTCGTGGGGGTTTCCCATGTTTACGGGTCCCAGGAATCCCTGTTGTGAGTTCATCATCCGTATCATTCCTTCCACGCAGTCGTCTACATACTGGAAGCTACGCGTTTGTGATCCGTCACCATAGATGGTAATATCTTTATTTTGCAGGGCCTGCATAATAAAGTTGGACACCACGCGGCCATCGTCGGGGTGCATTCTGGGGCCATAGGTATTGAATATGCGAATGATTTTGATGTCCACGTTATTTTGCCAGTGGTAGTTCATAAACAGCGTTTCGGCGGCCCGTTTACCTTCATCGTAGCATGCTCTTTTGCCGATGGGGTTTACATTTCCCCAGTAGGCTTCTTTTTGGGGGTGCTCCAGGGGGTCGCCATATACTTCACTGGTGGATGCTTGTAGTATTCTGGCTTTGATACGTTTGGCCAGTCCCAGCATATTTATGGCGCCCATAACCGATGTTTTTACTGTTTTTATGGCGTTATACTGATAATGCACCGGAGAGGCCGGGCAGGCTAAATTGTAAATCTGGTCTACTTCAATAAGGAAAGGCATGGTAATATCATGACGGACCACTTCAAAGTACTTTTGGTCCATCAGGTGTACAATATTGCGCTTTTCCCCGGTGAAATAATTATCCAGGCTGATCACCTCATGGCCTTGTTCCAGTAATCGCTGACAGAGGTGCGACCCCAGGAAGCCGGCACCACCGGTAACCAGTATCTTTTTTCGTGTTAAAGGCTTCATATATTTTGTGATGGTGATTCTCCTTTTATTCCAATCCCATGGTAATAAAATCCATATTTTTTCATTTCTTCAGGGTCGTAGATATTCCGTCCATCCAGCAGCAGGGGAGACTTCATCAGTTTTTTCACCACCTTAAAATTGGGATAGCGGAAGTCCATCCATTCGGTAACCAGCATAAGTGCATCGGCATCCACCAGGGCGTCGTAGGGGTCTTTGGCATAAGATATTTTGTTGCCTACGCGGCGTTTGGCTTCATCCATGGCCACCGGATCAAAGGCAATGACTTTAGCCCCGGCTTTGGTGAGGTGTTCAATAAGGTTTAGGGAAGGAGCTTCACGCATATCGTCCGTTTTGGGCTTGAAAGATAGTCCCCACATTCCAATTTTCTTTCCGCGAATATCCCCCTTGTAAAAGTCCATTAGCTTATGAAACAGGATGCTTTTCTGGTCTTCATTGACATCTTCCACCGCCTGAAGGACCCGCAGGGGGTAGTCATGCTGTCGGGAAGTGCGAATAATCGCTTTTACATCTTTAGGAAAGCACGACCCTCCGTACCCGGTGCCCGGGTAGATAAACTTGTTGCCAATACGGCTGTCGGAGCCAATGCCATTACGCACCATATTTACATCAGCACCTACGCGTTCACAGAAGTTGGCAATATCGTTCATAAAGCTGATCTTGGTAGCCAGCATGGCATTGGCAGCATACTTGGTCACTTCTGCCGAAGCGATATCCATAAAGATCACCGGATGCCCATTCAAGGTAAAGGGCTTATATAAGCGGGATACCGTCTCTCGTGCTTTTTTTGATTCTGTCCCCACTACAATACGGTCGGGCTTGAGAAAGTCTTGAACAGCAGACCCCTCTTTAAGGAACTCGGGATTGGACGCCACATCGAAAGGAATGGATACCCCCCGCTTGTCCAGCTCTTCCTGAAGAGCAGCTTTCACTCTTTTTGCCGTGCCCACCGGAACGGTAGATTTGGTGATCAAAATCAGGTAGTCCTTCATATGCTTACCCACTTCACGGGCCACGTTAAGCACATACTGCAGGTCGGCCGAGCCGTCCTCATCGGGAGGCGTACCCACCGCAGAAAATACCAGCTCAGCGCCTTCTAAGGTGTCCTTAAGATTGGTGGAAAAATGAAGACGCCCCTTTTCAATGTTGCTTTGAACCATCTCTTCCAAACCCGGCTCATAAATAGGGATGACCCCCTTTTTCAGATTGGCGATTTTTTCATGATCAATATCCACGCACGTGACATCAATACCCACATCGGCAAAACATGTCCCCGTGACCAGACCCACATAGCCTGTCCCTACTACCGTGATCTTCATAGTTATACGATTTGTTGACGGTTTAAATATAATAATTTGTTTAACGAACAAGCAAAAATAGTATTTTTTAGAAAGGAAAGACCATTCTTATAATCAAATCTTTATTTATTTTTCAACTTTTGTTAATTAGCTCTATTATTGAGTCCGGCTCTATGATTTTTAGTGGATGTAATAAAATGTGTGTTTTTAGACCGGGCTTAATAAGTAGTAAAATAATGCTACTGATAACCCATAGTAGTGATTCCTGTTTATGTGTATATTTGCAGAAAGAAAAAGGATGAGTACATGAGTGATGAAAAGACACGGGAGAAAATATTGGAAGCCATTGGGGAAACCCGTGAGCGCATAGATCTTTACCGGGAGCTGACCCGCCCTGTTGCTCCGGATGTGGCCATCGGGCGTCTGTCCAGAATGGACGCCATTAACAACAAAAGCGTTAATGAAGAGGCCTTGCGGAAGGCGGAAAATCGTCTTCAAAACCTGGAGCGTGTGCTTAAGGCTTTTGGTACCGATAACTTTGGAAGGTGCCTGAAATGCCGGCAGAAAATCCCTGAAGGAAGACTATTGTTCCGGCCGGAAAGCCTTTACTGTGTTAACTGTGCACGCTGACTCCCCTTGTAATCAGTGCTTTTCAGCACAACTATTTTTTTCTGTACTGCTCATTTGAGAATATTATTATGTTGGTATTTGGAAAGAATTTTTTATTTACTTTTGCCTGTTCCATTACAAGCCTAAGAATATGTTTAGATTCACATCAATTGTAAAGTTTTTAATAGTGCTTTTTTCGGCCTTATTAATTGCTTCATGTACCCCTCAGCATAAGTTGGTTTATTTACAGGATAAAGATGACCGTCCGGCCACCCGGTTTGATTCTTTGCCTTCGCCTTATCTTATCAAGACCGGGGATCTAGTTCATCTTGATATTCAAGATTTTAATCTGGAGTCAAAGGAGATTTTCACCCGTGAGCGAGATCATATGCGGGGAGGGGGGACCGGTCAGAATAATATTGGTGACCCCCAGTTGTATGTGAGCAGTTTTTCGGTGGATGACACCGGGTATATACATCTTCCGGTGTTAGGCTCTATACAGGTCGGCGGGATGACGGTGGAGGAGGCCAACCGTGTCACTCAGTTACGGGTAAACAGGTTTTTAAAGGATGCAACGGTAAAGCTCCGGCTGGTGAACTTCAGGGTAAGTGTTTTGGGAGAGGTGAGCCGGCCTGGAAATTATTATGTTTTTCAGCCCCAGGTGAATGTTTTGGAACTGGTAGCTGCTGCGGGAGATATGACCCCCTATGGCAACAGGGAAGAAGTGATGCTGGTGCGATCAGTTAATGGTATGGAGATGACCATTTTTCTCGATCTCACCAACAGGAATGTGCTTCACTCGCCCTATTTTTACCTTCATCCCGGCGATGTAGTTTATATCCAGCCCAACCGTGTTGCCAAGACCACCGGATTTGCCACTATCCCCTGGGGGATAATATTTTCTGCCATATCATCCACCATATTAGTAATTAATTTTGTGCGATAAGATGAAAGAGTATAATGTACCCACAGCCCCTAAAGCGGTGGAACCCCACTGGCAGCAGGAAGATAACCTGGATATAAAAGGGATTATTTTTAAATTTCTGCGCTATTGGTACTGGTTTGCCATTACTATTTTTATGGCTCTTGTGGCGGCCTATCTGTTTAATCGTTACTCAGAGCCTGTATATGAAGCCTCAGGAACTGTGCTGGTGAGTAAGGATAACCAGGAGCAGCCTAACATTATGAGCCCTGGGAGAGGTATGTCTTTCAGGCCTCATAACCTGATGGAAAATGAAATGGCCCTGATTCGTTCCTACGATATGCGCCGCAATGCCGCTTTGCAAATGAACTGGTATACCACTATTATCCGCCAGGGAAAGTTTTTTACCAGTGAAATGTATACCAACCGGCCCTTTACTGTAGAGTTTGATACCAATCATGTTCAGGTTGCCAATGTAAGCTTTCATGTGGAGATGAATGATCTGGAAAGCTATCAGCTAGAATATGGAACCGGTGGAGAGATAACGCTCTATGACTTTATATCCAGGGAAGAACAAGGCCGGCGCACCATCCCTTTAACCAGCAAAACATTGAAGTTCGGGCAGTGGTACACCACCCCTTATTGTGCTTTCCGGCTGGTGCTTAATGAGGACTACTCTGCCTACCAGGATGGACAGAGCCCTCCGGATAACCATCAGGAGTTTTGGGTTACCTTTAATACCCTGGAAACAGCAGTGGAAAAATTTGGAGTCTATGGCATTGAACGGCCCGACCGGTATGCTGACGTGCTCAAGGTGTCTATGAGCGGAAAGAACGAGCATAAAGCCATTGCACAGGTAAATGCCTTGCTGCAGGCGTATGTAAAGCAAAACCTGGACGAGAAAAACCAACGATCCGTAAATACCATAAGTTTTATTGATGAACAGTTGGGCCAGCTTACCGACACCCTGAGAAAGGTGGAACAAAGCCTTCAGGACTTCCAGGCTAAGCATAGCTTGTTGGAAATCAAAGATAAAGCGCATCCGGCCTTTCAGAAACTCAATAACCTGGAAAGCCAGCGCGCCATGGAATTGCTTAAGCAAAGTTATTATCAGTTTCTCTCTGATTATGTGGATGACTCCCAAGAAGATCGTAAAAGCCTGCTGGCGCCATCCACTATCGGTATTGAAGACCAATTGCTAACCTCCCTGGTGCAAAATCTCAATGACTTGTACACCAAAAGGGCCGAACTTATGATCACCTCCACGGAAAACGACCCCAGGGTGATCGCATTGCAGCGTCGTGTGGAGCAAGCCGAAGCGGCATTGCTGGAGAACATATCCAATATCCTGGCTCATTCACGGATTACCGTGAAAAACCTTGGTGACCGAATAGCAGAACTGCAAAGTGAGATCAAGGATCTGCCCCTAAAAGAACGGCAACTGGTGAATATCCAGCGACGATTCCAGGTAAATGACCAAATATATACCTTCCTGTTGCAACGTCGTGCTGAAGCCGGTATTGAAAAGTCTGCCAATATACCCGATTATAAAATTATCGATGATGCAAGGGGCGCAAGAAAAGTCTTTCCAAACACATCCATGAACTATGCCATCTCCTTTATTATCGCCTTCTTATTGCCACTTGTCGTTATTTTACTCCGCGACTTTTTCGATAATAAAATCCATACCCATGATGACATTGAAAAAGCTACCGATGTCCCCGTGCTGGGCATTGTTAACCACTCTAAACTTACAGCCAACACTTCCGTTATCCTGAAACCACGCTCCATTTTGGCAGAAAGCTACCGGTCATTGCGAACCAGCCTGCAGTTTTACACACCCCCTGAAGATAAAGCAACCGTGATTACCATTACTTCCACTTTCTCCGGAGAAGGAAAGACTTTTACCGCCATAAACCTGTCATCCATTTATGCTTTGTCGGGTAAAAAAACATTACTGCTTAGTGCAGACCTGCGAAAGCCAAAGGTTTATGAGGACTTTGGACTGTCCAATGATAAAGGGCTTAGTACATACCTCATTGGTAAATGCAGCAAGGAGGAGATTATCCAGTTTTCCGGGTATGATAACCTTTATGTGGTCACTTCCGGACCTGTGCCTCCCCACCCGTCGGAGCTTTTGGAAACACAAAAAATGGGCGACTTGCTGGAAGAACTGCGCGGTGAATTTGACTATATCGTCGTGGATACACCGCCCATCGGGCTGGTTACCGACGCTATTTACCTGATGACACGTAGCCATGCCAATGTGTACGTGGTAAGACAAAATTATACCCCAAAAAATGCTATGGAATCTTTAAAGGAAATGCTCAAGAAAACAAAGGTGAAAAATGTGAGCGCTATCCTTAATGATGTGGAAATTAGCAGGTCCGCTTATGGAAGCTACGGATATGGATACGGCTACGGATATGGATACGGGTATGGATACGGATATGCTTATGGAGGGTATTATAGCGATGAAGAGATGCGTAAGCCCGGCCTGATTAATATGATGCGGAACATGTTTAAACGCTTTCGGTCATAGGTTATCACCATCATACTCATAGTTATTAGAAACAAAAAAAGAGGATGTGTGGAATTTTCACATCCTCTTTTTTTTGTTATACAACAGTTGATCTTGTAGTTTTAGAAGGAGAGGATAGCTTTCTTAATGAGCTCCAGTGCTTCCCTCATTTCTTCTTCCGAGATGACCAATGGTGGGGCAAAGCGTATGATATCGCCATGTGTTGGTTTGGCCAGTACGCCCATTTCAGCCATTTTTACGCATACATCCCATGCTTCGAAGCCGTCTTTGGGTTTGATCACAATGGCATTGAGCATTCCTTTACCACGAACCAGTGACATCATTTCATGGTCGATCTTGCCCATTTCTTCGCGGAATATTTTACCCAGTCTTTCTGATTTTTCGCATAGGTTTTCATCCTCGATTACTTTAAGTGCGGCGGTAGCCACTCTTGCTGCTAAGGGGTTTCCTCCATAGGTTGATCCATGCTCTCCCGGCCGGATGCAAAGCATAATATCATCATCGGCCAGTACGGCAGATACGGGATATATGCCGCCACTAAGGGCTTTTCCCAGCAGCAGCACATCGGGACGCACACCTTCATGGTCGCAGGCCAGCATTTTCCCTGTACGGGCTATTCCTGTCTGGATCTCATCGGCGATAAACAATACATTGTTCTCTTTGCAAAGCTCAGAAGCCTTTTTCAGGTATCCTTCGTCGGGAACCATCACGCCGGCTTCTCCCTGAATGGGTTCCACTAAAAACCCGGCCACATGCGGGTCCTTTACCGCCTCTGCTAAAGCCTGAGTATCGTTGTAGGGAATAGTGACAAAGCCGGGAGTGAACGGGCCAAAGCCTTTATATGAGCTGGGATCGGTAGACATGGAGATAATGGTTATGGTGCGGCCGTGGAAATTGTTTTCCGCCACAATGATCTTTGCCTTATTCTCCGGGATGCCTTTCTTTTCATATCCCCAGCGACGACAAAGCTTAATGGCTGTCTCATCAGCCTCAGCACCGGTGTTCATGGCCAAAACCTTATCATATCCGAAAAGCTGGGTGATATACTTCTCAAACGGCCCCAACTCATCGTTGTAAAAGGCACGTGAAGTAAGGGTGAGAGTAGACGCCTGGTCTGTAAGGGCTTCCAGTATCTTTGGATGGCAATGCCCCTGGTTTACAGCTGAATATGCCGACAAAAAGTCGTAGTACTCTTTGCCTTCTGCATCCCAAACTTTCGCTCCTACTCCACGGGATAATACCACCGGTAAAGGATGGTAGTTGTGTGCGCCATATTTGGCTTCCATCTCAATGGCTTCCTGAGATGATATCTTCTTCCTGGTCATATTTAACTTATTTTAAAATGTTTATATAAAATGGAATATCGTTTGCAAATATAGAATATTCCCATGGATTATACGCCCATAAAAAGACATGGCAACGGGGTCAAAAAGGATTGCGTTTTTTATCACCGGCAATTCTCCTGACCCGCAAGGATGATTTTAGTGTGCCATTGATTAAGGTGATGAGATAACCGGTTTTTCTTAAAATTCCAGCAGTGATTTAGCGTCGGCAAATATTTTTTCTGCGTTGGGTAATATGGCTTTTTCCAGGATGGGGTTAAATCCTACGGGAGTAAAGGTGGATCCGGTTCGTTTTATGGGGGCGTCCAGGAATTGGAAGGCTTCATCGGCCACCAGAGCTGCCAGTTCTCCGCCAAAGCCAGAGCTCACTTTATCTTCATGAACCACAAGTACCCGGTTGGTTTTTTTCACTGAATCAATAATGGAAGCCTTATCCAGGGGTATGAGCGAGCGGATGTCCAGCACTTCCACGCTGGCTTTCATTTCTTTTTCCAGCTTATCCGCTGCCTGCAGGCTGTGATGGGTGGTATTACCATAGGTAATAATGCTCAGGTCTTTGCCTTCCCTGCGTTTTCTGGCTTTCCCAAACGGCACCTCAAAGTCGTCGGGGATGGCAGTGGCTGCCTGCGGGGCATTATACAAGGCCTTAGGTTCCAGGAACAGGGTAGGCCCCTCTGACCGGATGGCTGTTCTCAGGAGCCCGGCAGCGTCATCGGCAAAGGAAGGGTATACCACCCGGATGCCCGGGAAGGTGGTCATGGCTCCCTCGATGGTTTGGGAGTGATACAGCCCTCCGCCAATATATCCTCCGGAAGCCAGCCGTATCACCACATTGGGCGAAAACTGCCCGCGGGTGCGCCAGTATTCATGGGTCATCTCCACAAATTGTTCCATGGCAGGCCAGAAATAGTCAGCAAACTCGGCACCCTCCACCACAATACGGATATCTTTGCTATAGCGGCTCATGCCGTTGGCGGTACCCACGATATAGTCCTCGGCAATGGGAGCGTTAAATATTCGTTCCCTGCCAAATTCCTGCTGCATTCCTTTGGTAACATTGAAAATACCGCCCTTATCCTTGTTGGCCACATCCTGTCCCCAGAGGAAAGTCTCTTTATTATGGCGAAACTCGTTCTTTAAGGTTTGATTTAGGGCTTCAATAAACTTTTTCTTCTCCCCCGGATGGTCATGGGTTCCGGCCACATATTTTTTTGGCTTGTATGGCTTGGGAATCACATATTCATGGATGCTTTCCGGATTGGGATCTGGTGCTTTTATGGCCTTTTTATGGGCTTTTGAGACCACCTCTTTGGTATTTTGCTCGATCTCTTCCAACTCTTTTTCTGTAAAACGCTTGTTTTTGATCAGCAGTTGACGAAATCGCAGCAGCGGATCCGACCTGCGGCTATGCTCCAGCTCCCGGTCATCACGGTACAGCTCTTGCCGGTCGCTGTTGGAATGGCTGCCAATACGAACCACGCTGGCATGAACGATCACCGGCTCTTGCTTGTCAAGCACATGCTCTTTGGCCTCCTTCATGGCGTTCATGGAGTCGAAAACATCCTTACCATCACAATGGATAATATGCAGGTGTCGAAACCCCCTGAAATTATCGGCCACCCGCCGGTTGGCGGTCTGGTCTTCCCTGGGAACGGAAATGCCGTAACGGTTATCCTGAATAACAAAAATCACAGGCAGTCGCTCCCGGCTGGCTCCATTAATGGCCTCATATACAAATCCTTCAGAAACCGACGACTCTCCCTGGGAGGAGATGGCCACCGCTTTTTCACCATAATGCTTTATGGCACGGGCTACACCCGCCGCATGAAGCGTATGATTCCCTGTGGCCGACGATACATTATGAATGTTCCAGGAGGACTTGGCAAAGTGATTGGACATGTGCCGGCCGCCTCCGGCAATGTCGGTATCCTTGCTGATGCCGTTGAGAATGATCTCTTCCGCTGTTAACCCTGCCGATAAGGCGGTGAGCATATCACGGTAATATGGAAATAAATGATCCTTCTTTTTTTCAAAAATGCTTCCCACCGCCAGCTGGATGCCATCATGACCCGCATATGGAGCATGGTAAGACCAGCCCAAAGCCTGCTTTAAGTAATTAGGAGCCTTCTCGTCCAACCGGCGTCCCAAACTCAGTAGCCTGTACCATTCGGCCAAATCTTCCCTGGACGTCCTGGTGATATCATATTTCTTTGATTTTGCCATGATAAATAAAAATATTTTGTAAGACTCTTTGAATACGGCTTAAAAAATCAAACCGTATATATCCGCGGATAAATTGTAGCGCTCACGCTACAGCCAATTTCTCTCGTGTAACAATAATATGCCGCCCCTTGTTCAAATAATAGTATGCAGCCCTCTGAATAGCGGGTGATTGGTGATAAAGGGAGGAAAGGACAAAGAAAAACCGTGGATACCCTTGAAATTAAAATAATGTTGTATATTTGCACCCGCAAAACAGGGCTCCGTAGCTCAACTGGATAGAGCGTCTGACTACGGATCAGAAGGTTGGGAGTTCGAATCTTCCCGGAGTCGCTCAATAAATCAAGCCTTTGCAATATCAATTGTGAAGGCTTTTTTTGTGGTGTATACACAAATGTTTAAGTCAAATGTCTGGGTGCATAATTACTAATATTTGTTGATAATTATGTCTGACTTATTCGGGGGCCAATACAAAGGGTGATCTTTTTTTTTTGCACATCTCATAAAAGTTTGTAGTTTTGCCTTTCAAACTGCAAGGTGGTTATTACTAAAAGACTTTATAAACTGGTATTACAAAAGCTTATTGGCCGGCATTTCATTCAG
>PWNQ01000024.1 GCA_003557725.1 Bacteroidales bacterium
ATTTATAGAATTGTTAACAAATGATGGTTGGTGTAATAATATTGATTGCATGGCATCATAATTATTTCCACTTATGTCTTTCCATTGAGATACTTTGTTATTTTCATCGAAGACCACTGCAGTATCCGCATCGAGCCAGAGTATTAAATTATCTATATGTGAAGGATGGAAAAAGTTTATTTTTTGTGTGATACTTGATACTGTATCACGGCAAACATTGTACGATTTAACATTCCAGAAAATTTCACTTCCTGATGGTTTTTCAATTTTTAGAATTTGGTTAAAGGTATCATATGAACCAATAATAGATTGCATTTCTTCATCTTCAGCAACTTCTAAAATAAAAGCATAACTGTTTTCTGGGTAATTCCACGAAAAATCAATTGTGTTTTCAAAAAAGTATTGATTTTGCTTAGGATACACTAAAGTAAAAAAATCCGGTGTAGGAGCATGGTCGGGAACAAAAATTGAATTTTGGAAATCAGCAGAGCAACCATTATCAATTGTAATTTCAAGATTAATATCCCAAAAGCCAGCTTCTGAGAATGTGTGCATTGGATTTTGATCGCTGCTTGTTGTTTCATCGCCGAAATCCCATAACCATCCAATGATTTCATTACCATCCGCTATAGCTGACTCATCTGAAAACTGAACAGGATATGCAGCACAAACTTCGGGAAGTTGGAAATATACTTCAGGTACAGGTAATACTTCTATTTCTGTTTCAAAGGTATTGTTGCAACCTGAGTTCGCAGTAGCTTGAAGAGTTACTGTATACATTCCCATTTCCGTAAATGTATGCTGAGGGATTTCATCAGTGCTGGTCGAGCCATCACTGAATGACCATTGCCAAGCAATAATTTCATCTCCATCGGCAGGTTCAGTTAAATTCTCAATTTCTGATGGTTCGCCAAAACAGGGATTATTAGCTGTAAAAAAAACTTCGGGTGCAGTTCCTATAATTTCTACATATAATGAATCTGATCCTGTACACTGATTTTCATTGGTAACTGATACACTGTAAACCCCGGATTCATAAACCGGTATTGATGGAGTAGTCGCTCCATTACTCCACAAGTATATTAAATTTTCACTGTTGTTTTCCCATGCAATTTCAATTTCGTTTCCCGAACATAGTTCAAGATCATTTCCCAAACTCACACTTTCGGAAAACAGATCAATTTCAATATATACAGTATCAGAAATAGCAACACAACCTTCATCATCTGTAATCTGTACCCAATATTCTCCCTCATCATTAACAAAAATGGAGTTTGCTTCAGAACCTGTGTTCCATTGAAAGCTATAATTATCAAAGTTGGGAAGATCAGGGAATAGGAGTAAAGAATCTCCGGAACAAATCAGGTTATCGCTTGTATTGAGTTTAGTAACAGGAAAATCCACTTTTATTGAATCAGTGCTTTGATGACCAAAAGCATCAGTTACAATAACACTATAAACACCTGAAACCTGGACATTTATGTTGGACGTTGTTTCACCTGTTGACCAAATGTATGACTCATACTGTTCTCCAGCATCAAGAATAATCGGGCATAGTCTATAATCAGATGCATAATCAATTCCAAGATTGACAGGGTTGATATATTCACCTAAGTTGTATTTAACTTTCAAATAATTCTCGACATTTAGCTGGTTTTCAACGTTAATTTCTTTATCAAAAAAAATGATCTCAGATACTTCTCCATGAAAATATCTATCTGAATATATAGCCCTTCGACCTAAACTTAATCCTGGAATTTCTCTGTTACCTGTATTCCCAGATACTTTTATAAAGCTATTCTCAAATATTCTTGAGTTTGCTTCATTAAAAATTGCAGTAGTAATCAGAAAGTCAAATGGTGATTCTTTGCTATATGAAATTCCTGCACCTGCGAACAATCTTATCTCGTTTCCCAAATTTACATCAAGCATTAAATTCGTTTTGTCATCGAGGATTACTCTTCTCCCTGTTGAAAGTGTTTTCCAAACTACAAAAATTGAATTCGGATGAGCATATGTTTGATCGAAATCAACTGTCATGAAATTACTTGTACCATTGAAACGTAATGAAGGATAACTATTAACAGCATTTTCTGTTAATTCGGCTTGGTTTTCCGGATTGTTTTGCAATAAATGAAAAGAATTACCACTCAAATCGCCCCATTGAGAGACTTTACCTTCTGAGATTGTAAGAAGAGAATCTGCTGCCAACCATAAAGTCAAGTCAGATATTTGCGATGGAGTAAAAACATTAAAATGTTTTAAATTAACCCACTCGGATACCGAATCCGCATAAACAGCCTGTACTCTCCAGAAATGATCACCCGTATTTTCTGATATCCAGCTATAAAAGTAATCGGGTGTATTGGTTTCAAGTAATAATTCATTCAGTTCATTATCACTGTAAACCTCCAGGTTATAGGAAACAGCATCTTTGGCCGGGTTCCACATAAATTCTACTTCAGCAGAAGGGAAAGTCTGCCCTGCTTTAGGCCAAACCGGACTAAGTTCCTGGGAAAAAACATTTAAGGCACAAAGGAGAGAAAATATAAAGAAAATAAACCGAATCTTTCTTACCATGAGAATCATTGAATTTGGTGGTAAAGTTATTGAATTTTCAAGGCACAGGTATAAGTGGTGCGCGGAA
>PWNQ01000200.1 GCA_003557725.1 Bacteroidales bacterium
AGGTATACATAAACGGGTTCTCCTCTTCGCTGCCACTGGAAGTGCAAATAAATGCTTTAAGGGCCATAGAGGGATTGGAAAAAGCAGCCGTATTTCAGCCAGGCTATGCCATAGAATATGATTATTTCCCTCCACAGCAATTAACCTACAGTATGGAAACACGGCTGGTAAAGGGATTGTTTCTGGCCGGGCAAATAAACGGCACCACCGGATATGAAGAAGCTGCCGCATTGGGACTAATGGCGGGGATCAATGCCCATCAGATGGTAAATAACGGGGATCCCTTAATCCTGAACCGTTCCCAGGCGTATATTGGAGTGCTTATTGACGATTTGATCAACAAAGGGACGGACGAACCTTACCGTATGTTCACCTCCCGCGCCGAGTATCGCATCATTTTACGGCAGGATAATGCCGATCTGCGACTCACTGAGAAGTCATTCCAGCTGGGACTGGCAGGCCATGAACGGATGGAAGCATTAGAGAACAAAAAGAAATACATGGGAAAAGCCCTTGAGTATATCCGAACCACCAGCATTAGCCCCGGAGAGATCAATGAACTTCTGGAAGAACACCACGAAGCCCCCATAAAACAAAAAGTAAAGCTGGAGACCATTGTCAAGCGCCCAAAAATAAACCTGCATCAAATCTACAAGGCGCTGCCAAATATGAAAAAGTTCTGGAAAAAAGAAACGGGAGACCATATGGAAGCCCTGGAAGAAGCAGGAATTATGGTGAAATACCAGGATTACATCGTTAAAGAAAAGGAAATGGCAGAAAAAATGCAAAAACTGGACAATGCCCCCATCCCTGAATCCCTTCAATACATGGAAATCCAGGCCTTATCTTTCGAAGCCCGGGAAAAACTACAGGCCCTCAAACCCCAAACCCTGGGACAGG
This sequence comes from Bacteroidales bacterium, assembly GCA_003557725.1. Taxonomy (GTDB): domain Bacteria; phylum Bacteroidota; class Bacteroidia; order Bacteroidales; family PWNQ01; genus PWNQ01. The sequence continues at coordinate 901 of PWNQ01000200.1, forward strand.
CATCAAGGATCAGTGGCGTTTCCCCGGCAGACATATCCGTGCTTATGATCCACCTGCGAAAATCGTAAATGTTCCACGTGGAACATAAGAGAAAAACCCCTGACAGCATACTTGTTACCGCAATCCCCGCCATTCATACCCTCCCAACCCCAATAGAGATCATCACTACCCTTCCATCTTAGGCCAATGCCTCCCGAAAACCTATAACCCACCAGCACCCCACTTATATTGCCAAAACACAACGGCACACCAAAACACACCGGATGCCGACCAGCAACAAAACCCATATGTTCCACGTGGAACATACCACATAAATAACTAAAAGAGTATTTTTTAACCCCCCATCTTAACAAAATCGGTCATGGTTCCGTAGCACAGGCAGGCAATCGGTCAACTTTTGCTACCTTTGCAAAATATTTACAATGGGAACAATAAGATATAATGAAACGCCCATGGCGAAAATTTTTTCGACACACAGGAGAATGATTATTTCCTTACCGGAAAGCTCCCGTGCGCGCCCCTCTGACTCCCCTTTGGGGGCATGGGGCATAGAGCATAGGGCATAGGGCATGGGGCATAGCTGATTTTTAGGAATGTAAAAATGTGTGTTTTTAGACCGGGCTCAATATATAAAATTATCAACAGATGAAACATATTAAAGAATGCCCCCTGTGCGGGAGCCAGGATCACAGGCTATATTTGGAAACGCAGGACTGGTTTCTCACCATGGAAGCGTTTTCCATTCAGGAGTGCAATGCTTGCGCATTTCTGTTTACCAATCCCATTCCGGAAGAAATGGGATCCTATTATCAATCGGAAGATTACCTTTCACATAATGCCTCCAAAAAAGGACTGCTCAGCACCCTTTACCGCATTATCCGGCTAATCGCCCTGAAAAAAAAGTATCACCAGGTGAAAAAACACGCCACCGGAAAAAACTTGCTGGATATTGGCTGTGGAACCGGAGAGTTTTTAAACTACTGCCAAATCCAGGGGATGAACACCAAAGGGATCGAACCCGGCAAACAGGCCAGAGAGTTCGCAAAAAAGCAATATAACCTGGAAATAGACGACGAACCGGCCCTGGATAATCTCCCTGCCGGACAATACGACGTTATTACCCTGTGGCACGTGCTGGAACATGTGCCCAACCTCCACCAACGGATGAAAACCATTACTTCACTGATCAAAGACCAGGGAATAATCATCCTTGCACTACCCAATCCCCAATCTTTCGATGCTGAAAAATATGAGAAATTCTGGGCCGCATACGATACCCCAAGACACCTGTACCACTTCCGCAAAAAAAATATTGAAACCCTGGCACAACAACATAACCTGAAACTGCTGGAAACCGTGCCAATGCCCTTTGACGCATATTATATCAGCCTGCTTAGCGAAAAATATAAAACCGGAAGCCAAAACTTCCTGAAAGCAACTATCAATGGATGTAAATCTAACATGAAAGGAGCAAAATCCAAAAACCACTCCTCCCTAACTTATATCCTGCAAAAAAAATAAGCAGCAGCCACATATAGCAATAAACACGACCCCATTAATTATGAACTGATGAAAATCCAATGCTGCAGGGCCCGGGAATTGGGCACCTGTCCCGAGAATTGGGCACCTGTCCCGAGAATTCGGGACCTGTCCCGAGAATTCGGGACCTGTCCCGAGAATTCGGGAACATAGCTTTTGACAAACAAGGGATGTTTAAATACCAAATGACGAGGAGGAGAGGAAGCGACTTAAGCGACTTAAGCGACTTAAGCGAACTGAGCGAACGAATGGCTTTTACTCTACCCTGAATGGGGGAGGCAGCCACAAAAACGCAAAAATATTTGATCTGCGGACTTAAGGCCGCTTTACGACATAATCCATCCTCAACAGGCTAAAGTGCCGGGAAATCAAAAAAAACGCATGATTCTTAGTGTGTTGATATAGTGATGATTAGCGCATCATGCAGTATATTTATTGTTTTTCGTATTTTCGTCTCATAAAAATAACCGTTTTTTGCCATATACATGAGTCCGGCCAAAAAAGGACATAATAAATTTTCAGCTGTTGTAAGATGTGTGTTTTTTAAAGTTGGCCTCATACATAGAAAAGTAAAATCACGTTTACTTCATTGTACATTGTCATATTAATCAAACACGAATGCAAAAGCCCGGAAAAGCGGCCACATATTTCATCCTTTTCGCTGCAACATTGATTGTTTTGGCCGGAATGAACTATTACTACAGCATCTCCCTCAGGGAAAAAAACCTGATCTCCCACGCCAAAGAGTTCACCATTAATGAGCTGGACATGCTCAATGAGGTAGTAGAAAACCTGACAGGCAAGGATTCAGCAGCATTGGGTCACTTTTTTTCAAGTGAACAGGGCATAGCATTAACAACTCCTCAGCGCGCTTTTTTTGCTTTCAAAGACCAGCGGCTTATCTTTTGGACAGATAACCGCCTTCCCATGCCCCGGGATAAACTGCCCCACCATCTGAATAACACCTTTGCATCCTACGCCAATGCCTACTGCCTTAACGTTACCAAAGAAGCAGGGGATTATATCTACCTGGGAGTAACCATACTGAAAAACCACTTCCCCTACGAAAATGAAAATTTGCAAAATACTTTTAACCCGGAGCTAAACCTGCCTCCCGAAGTTATAGTAGACCAAGAACCGAAAGGGCATCCGGTTGAATACCAGGGAGAGCCCATTTATCACCTCACCATCCCCCCAAATATTTCCTTAACCCCGACCCAAAACAACACCCTGTTCTCCATATTTTTGCTGTCTCTGGCATTTTTGTTTTCGGCACTCTACCATGGGCACAAAAATATAAACCCTTTCAGAAAAAATCCCCGGTTATTTTTGCTCTTTTTTACAGCCGACATTATTCTAATCCGCATATTGATCGCTTATTTCAATTTTCCGGCGTTCATTCACCATTCCATGCTTTTCAACCCATCCCTGTTGGCGTTTAATTCCTTTTTTCCATCACTGGGGGACATGGTTATTACAGCATTATGCATCAATGCGGTGGTGCTTGGAGCAACCATTGCATCACCCATTTCACGGGCTAAGGAAGAGTCATCCGGATATTTAAAGATCCTGACCGGAGTCACCGGTTTTATAGTATTACTACTCAGCATAAGAGGTATAACCTGGACCCTGGAAAGCCTGGTACATGATTCATCCATCATGTTAAATCTGAACAACCTATTTTCCATAGACTTTTATACCATTGCAGCATTTCTTGCCCTATCCCTGTTACTGGCATCCTTTTTTCTTGCAACTGGTCGTTTTCTGGACTATCTCCATTCACAAAGTCCTGTATACATTTCCCTCACCTCCTTAATAATTGCCATTGCCGCATATGGGCTGGCGCTGATCTATCTAAACATCCCAGACATCCCCATATTAGCCGGGGGCGGTGCCGTATTATTCCTCTTTTTGGGCATACGTCATATAATAGGTCCCTTATTTAGTTCACGCGGGGCCCTGGTTAGTCTTCTGCTTTTTGCATCACTGATTACGTTAGTATTAAACACCCACAACCAGCAAAAAGAGCAACAGGAGCGAAAGGTTGCCGCCATAAAAGCGGCACAAAAGCAAGACCCGGTGACGGAAAGCCTGTTTATGGAGGTAGAAGACCAGATACGTTTTGATGACACCTTAGGCGTCCTCCTCCAGGAAAAGCCTTTAGATGAGAGCCTGATTGTCTCATATATCATGTACCAATATTTTACAGGCTACTGGGATCGTTATCATTTTCAGACCACCCTTTGTTTTCCCCATGACAGTCTGATCCTTCAGCCGGAAGGGTACAAACAAAGGTGCCGTGATTTCTTTAACCAGTTGATCAGTGAACACGGGCACTTCACTTTCAGCAATAACCTATTTTATCTGGACAACAACCCCTGGCTTTCCAGCTACATAGCCAGGTTATACTTTCCCAGGTGGCCGGAAGAAGGCAGGCCACCGGTATCTTTGTATATAGAAATGGATGCAAAGTTTGCCCCGGAGGGGTTGGTTTACCCGGAGTTGCTTATTGATGATAAAATCGACCGGTCTCAGATTTTCCTCGGAGAATATAGTGCAGGGAGGTACACCGAAGATGAATTGATCTCATCCATTGGCCCCTACAACTATTATATTACTTTACATAATTTCGGCATCCAGGACCAAAGCACCAGTGGGTTTTTTCAACATAACGGATACAGCCACTTTTACTATCCGGTTGATGAGCAGGAGGCGCTTGTGGTCAGCCGTCACATTCCCGGAATGGGGGAAAAGCTGGCCCCATTTGCCTATGTATTTATCTTCCTGGCAATTTCACTGCTCATCAGTGGGTTGATCATGACCCCCGGGCTGCTTTCCAGAGTAGGAAAAGACTTTAAAACCCGGCTCCAAATGGCATTCTTCTTCATCGTCCTTGCCACCTTTATCATTATTGGGGTCATTTCTGTAGTCTACTTAAAGTCGCTGAACGAAGAAAAAAACCAAAGCCTTCTACAGGAGAAGGCGCACTCCATCCTGGTAGAAATGGAAAACCGTCTCATGGGGCGCGATATCGCTTCCTCCGGGGAAACCAGGGATATCAATTCACTGATGTTCGGGTTATCCTCCACCTTTTTCACCGATATCAATATATATGGGCTGGACGGGAATCTGCTGGGCACCTCACGACCGGAAATTTATGATGCCGGCCTTATGTCCGGCCGAATGAACAACGATATACTGAGAAAGATCCGAAAAAAGGGAAAAACCGTTGTCTTACAAAAAGAAAGCATGGGCAACCTGCAATATTCTTCGGCATACATGCCCTTTCGAAATCACAAAAACCAAATAATCGCCTATCTGAACATCCCCTATTATGCCAAACAAAGTGAGCTGGAAAAGGAGATTACCGGGTTCCTGTCTACCTTTATTAACCTGTATGTGATCCTCTTAGCCATCGCTGTGTTCTTTGGCTTAGTGATCACCGGATACATTACCCGCCCCTTAAACCTGATCAAAGAGCATATGCGTAAAATAAAACTGGGGGCGGCCAACGAAAAGATCAATTTATCAGGATATGATGAAATCGGGGAGTTGGTGAGAGAGTATAACAAGATGATTGATGAACTGGAACGGAGTGCAGACCTGCTCATGCGGTCTCAAAGAGAATCAGCATGGAGAGAAATGGCCAAACAAGTGGCCCATGAAATAAAAAACCCACTGACCCCCATGAAGCTAAACATCCAAATGTTGCAGCGGTCACTTAAAGACAGGGAAAGCCGATGGGATGATAAAAAAGTGGAGCGGATGACACAAACCCTCCTGGAACAAATTGATAATCTTTCAACCATTGCATCTGAATTTTCCAGTTTCGCAAAAATGCCTACGCCAAAACCCAAACTAATAACACTGGATGAAGCCGTCAAGCACGCCTGTGATACCTATAACCACTATGATAATATCAATATATCATATCAAAACAGGGCCGGAGAAACCACTGTAAAAGCAGATTTTAAACAGCTTTTACGCGCATTTAACAATATTCTGGACAACGCGGTACAGTCCATCCCTAAAGGAAAGCAGGGCATTATCCAGGTCATTCTGGAACAAAAAGAGAAAACCCTGAGGGTGTCGGTGAAAGACAACGGACATGGGATTCCCTTAGCCCTGCAAAGCAAGCTGTTTTCTCCCAGTTTTACCACCAAAAGTGCGGGGATGGGGCTGGGGCTGACCATCGTAAAAAACATCATTGCCAACTGGGGAGGCAAGGTATGGTTCCGGTCTGCAGAAGACCGGGGAACAACATTTTATGTAGAACTGCCATTGGCCGGGGAAGAAAATTAACCCCCTTTTTCCGGCAACTTTTCTCCAGCCATTGGGCCATCACCCTTCTCCCGGGGAATTGTTTATTTTTGCCCTATGAGTTCCAACCCACTGAAACAGCTGGCCGGACAAACGGCAATATACGGAGGAAGCAGTGTTATCGGCCGCTTCCTCAACTACTTATTAGTGCCCGTGCATACCCGGGTGTTTGTGCCGGAACAATATGGAGTTGTTACTGAGATCTACGCCTATACCGCTTTTTTATTTATTATCCTCCTGTATGGGATGGAAACAGCCTATTTCCGGTATAATGAAAAAAACAAGGAAGCGGTATTTTCAACCGTATTGTCATCCATAATAGCGACCGCATCCCTGTTTCTGATGGCCGTTCTTATATTTCGACACCACCTGGCGGAGCTTATTCGTCATCCGCAACATACTGAATACATCGTTTACCTGGCCCTTATAGTATTTATGGATGCCATCTCAGCCATCCCCCTGGCAAAACTCAGGGCAGATAATAAGCCCAAACGATTTGCAATAGTGAAGCTCACCAACATCGGAGTAAATATTTTGCTAAACGTATTTTTGTTGGTAATATGCCCCCTGATCATCAAAAACAATGTGGCGGTCCTTGCCCCCATTGTTGCTTTATTTCATAGTGGGGAGGCCAGTGTTAGCCATATCTTTTTTGCCAATGTAATAGCCAGCACCGTACAGCTAATATTGTTATCCGGGTTTTTGAAAAAAATTAAAGCCGGGTTTGATATGGGATTGTGGAAAGAAATGGTTATCTACGCATTGCCATTACTGGTTTTTGGGCTGGCAGGGAATATAAATGAAACGTTGGACCGGTTATTATTAAAATATATGCTGCCCGAAGGAGAGGCACTAACACAAGTGGGTATTTACGGGGCCTGTTACAAGATATCCATCCTCATGACTTTGTTTATTCAGGCATACCGTTATGCAGCGGAGCCATTTTTCTTTGCCAAGGCCCGGCTTAAAGAGGCAAAAGAGCTATACCGCCTGATGATGAACTATTTCATCATAGCAGGGGCCGTAATTTTCCTGGGAACAACCCTGTATCTGGATATCATATTACACTTTATCAACGAAAAATACTGGGTAGGGCGGGATGTCATCCCCATTCTACTACTGGCCAATCTGTTTCTGGGCATCTTTTACAACCTGTCCATCTGGTATAAGCTAACCAATCAAACCCGCTTTGGAGCGTATCTGGCCATAGGCGGAGCACTTATTACCATCGCACTAAACATCTACTGGATCCCAAAAATAGGGTACATGGGGTCGGCCTGGGCAACACTGGCCTGTTACGGAACCATGATGGTTATATCATACTTTATTGGGAAAAAACATTACCCCGTAAAGTATGATCTGAAAAAGGCAGGAATGTATGTGGGAATCAGTCTGGTATTATTTTTATCCTCAGGATACCTCAATATACAAACCCCTGAATTAAAATGGATTACCCATTCATTTATTTTTCTTGGGTTCCTTTTTATGATTTATTTAGTTGAAAAAAGGGATTTTAAAAAGATTTTGCATCCGGAGGATTTGCCGGGTAATCCATAATTATTACTTTTGCTTGGCTTTTATTGTCCCATAGGACACTATTTTGACACCCGGGCGCACACCCATAAGAACCGGTGGAATATACACATACGAAATCTTGTCCTTCTCAGCATTTATGTCATTATGATCAATAAAAATATAATCTCATGAAAGTACCAATAGTTAACAAAGGCACCTGTCATTTGCCATCCTATGCTACAGCCCACGCTGCCGGCATGGACTTACTGGCGAACCTGGATGAACCAATCCGATTAAAGCCATTGGACCGGGTTCTTGTTTCCACCGGCCTGCACATGGCCCTGCCTGCGGGATATGAAGCTCAGGTGCGCCCCCGCAGCGGGCTGGCCGTAAAAAAAGGAATAACCGTCCTCAATAGCCCGGGGACCATCGATGCTGACTACCGGGGCGAAGTAAAGGTTATCCTGGTAAACCTCTCCAGGGAAGATTTTATTATTAATCATGGAGAACGGATAGCCCAAATGGTCATTGCAAAACACCAACGTATTAACTGGGAAGAGTCGGAAGAGCTGGACCATACCCCCCGAGGGGCAGGAGGCTTTGGCAGTACAGGCATATAAGCAGATATACAAACGGGATTCATAGTTTTTACAAGGACACCACTTAAACCATTTCTTATAATGAAAATTATTATTCCAATGGCAGGTATGGGCAAACGCATGCGCCCCCATACCATTACCACTCCCAAGCCGCTGCTGGATATTGCAGGTAAACCCATCGTACAAAGGCTTGTGGAGGATATTGTAAGGGTGACCCCTGAAAAAGTAACCGAAATAGGCTACATCATTGGCGACTTTGGGCTGGAAGTAGAAAAGCGATTAATCCAAATCGCCGGAGAACTGGGCACAAAAGGAACCATTTATTACCAGAATGAAGCCCTGGGAACGGCCCACGCCATCCTTTGTGCAAAACCATCCCTGGAGGATAAAATTGTGGTTGCTTTTGCCGATACCCTGTTCAAAGCTCAGTTTCAAATGGACCTGGACCAGGACGGAATCATATGGACACATCACGTAAAAGACCCCTCCGCTTTTGGCGTGGTGACCAAAGACGACGAAGGATATATCAATGGATTCGTGGAAAAACCGAAAAAGTTTGTCTCGGATGAAGCCATCATAGGGATCTACTATTTCCGTGATGGAAAGGCCCTGCGTAATGAACTTCAAAAACTCATCAATGAAAAGGAGATGAAGTCCGGAGAGTATCAACTCACCGATGCGCTGCAGAACCTTATGAACAAGGGAACCCGGTTCCGAACGGGTGCAGTGGACGAATGGCTTGACTGCGGCAATAAAGACGCCACCGTCTATACTAACCAGAGAATACTGGAAATCAATAATGTGGAAAAATGCCTGGCCCAATCGGTGACCAAAGAAAACTCCATCATTGTGCAACCCTGCTACATCGGGGAGAATGTAACCCTGAAAAATTCCATCGTAGGGCCCCATGTATCCATTGGAGCCAACAGCTTTATAGATTGTTCTATTGTAACTAACAGCATCATTCAGTCCAATTCGGTTTTGAAAAATGCCAATATGGACAACTCTATGGTGGGTAATCACGTTAACTATATCGGACGAGTGGCCAAAGTGAGCATCGGCGACTTCACTCAACTATCCTAATATCTCATTATGTATCGATTATCTTTTATTTGGTTACTGTTATTTTTCCTGATCAGCGCATGTAGCATCTTGCAACGGCAAGATATAGACGGGGAAAAGCAGGTGAAAACGGAATTATCCAGGCAAGACAGTCTGGAGGTCACCGCATTATTTATTGATGCAAAAAAAGAAGACCTTTTGGGCAACTCACAAAAGGCCATTTCATTGTATACCCGGGTGCTGGAGAAAAACCCCCGGCATGATGCCAGTCTCTTTGAGCTGGCCAGGATTTACGGGTCTTCTCACGACTTCCGGAAAGCGCAGGAATATGCCGAAAAAGCGGTTAAGGCAGCCCCCGAAAACGTCTGGTATCGTAAAGTACTGGCAAATATTGCCCAACAAACCGGCCAGCTGGATATGGCACGGGAACAGCTCAAATGGCTGGTAAAGAACGAAGCCCGAAACCTGGAGTACTATCAGGACTGGTACAACCTGGAGCGTCATGCACAGAACTACACGGAGGCCCTGCACATACTGGAGAACATTGAGCAAATTCAAGGCCCCTCAGAGTCCATCCTATTAAAAAAGACCCGGATGTATCAGGAAACAGGTAACTATCCTGCGGCCATTGATGCGCTGGAGCAATTGCTGGTTCTTGATCCGGAAAACCCCGATTACTATCGTGAAATAATCGCCATGTATAATCAGGAGGATCAATACGACAAAGCCTTAGAGGCCATAGAGCGATTTAAAAAAACGGGCAAAGACCGAGGAATGGCAAACTTATTACTATCTGACCAGCACAGGATAAAAGGCAACAAAGAGGAAGCATTCCATTCCCTTTCCAATGCCATGAAAAACCCGGAACTAAGCATTGATGCCAAAGTCAACGTGTTAATGAGCCGTTACCTTATTTCTAATGATGAAGAAAAGATCGAGCAAGCCGAAATCCTTGTAGGTCATGTTCTTAAAGCTCACCCACAGGATCCGGTTGCCTGGGCCTTAAAAGGAGATCTTCATATGCAAAACCAGGAATTTGAAGCCGCAGCAGAAGCTTTTGAGAAGGTGATCTCCAGGGATAAAAGCCGGTATGCCGTATGGCAACAAACACTGCGGCTACAAATGCACCTGGAAGCTTATCATAAAGTAGTTGCCTATGCCGATACCGCCATCGGCCTGTTCCCCCAGGAGCCCTTATTTTACTTGCTCAAAGGGGTGGCACACCTGGAAAGACAAGAGCACACCCAGGCGGCCGAAACCTTCAACACAGGACTGTATTTCACCGCCGACAAAGAAACCAGGGCAGACTTCTATTCCCACCTGGGAGAAGCATACCATCAATCCGGAAAACATGAAGCTTCTGATCAGGCGTTTGAAAATGCTATAGAACTGGAACCGGATAACATAATTGTACTCAACAACTATGCCTATTACCTGTCCTTAAGAAAGGAAAGCCTGGACAAAGCCCTTGCGATGAGCAAAAAAACCATAGACAAATACCCGGAAAATCCCACGTTCCTGGATACTTACGGATGGATACTCTTTCAGAAGGGGCAGTATAAAAAAGCTCAAAAAGCCTTGCAGGCCGCACTAAAACACGGAGGAATGAATAATCCGGTTATCCTGGAACACTATGGGGATTGCCTGATGAAGCTGGATAAAAAAGAGGAAGCCATCCAATATTGGAAGAGGGCCAAAGAGATTAGTGATACCCCTGAAGAGATTAATAAAAAAATACAAACCCACTTATCCGGTCAAGAATGAATATGCAAAGATATTTTTTTAAGTATGCTGGTCTGTTATTGTTGCCAGCTACTTTATATTTAAGTGCATGTAATGTTTGGGAGAAATTACGCCCTCCGGCAGCATCATCTGAAGAAGCGGCGTTAAATCAATTAAGTGCGGTGCTGGACTCGGCGGAAGCGGGCGGGTTATCCTTTGATTACTTTTCCGCACGTCTCTCGGGCAAAGCCACCCTCCCGGATAACTCCATGCGGTTCAGGGCTTCCCTACGCATGAAAAAAGACAGTATGGTTTGGATATCGGTTACTCCCGCCTTCACCCCCGGCCTGGAAGTGGCCCGTCTGGTGGTCACTCCCGATTCTTTATTATTGATCAACCGGATGCAGCGGGAATACTGCCTGGAAAACTACTCCGCCCTGGAGCAGCTTATCGGGGTTAATATTTCATTCTCTGCATTTCAGCGACTGCTCACCGGGTCGTTGCCACAAATACAGGCAGGGTATGACTGGGAGCTGGAAACATCGGAGCAGGTATATATTATCAGGGAAAAGCCCTATCATCACTCCAGTGAGGCCATGGAAAAAAACATACGACAAGAGTTTCATCTGGAGCCGGTAAACTTCAGGCTTAGCCGGCTGGCCCTGGAGCAGATAAAGCCAATATACCGGACACTGGTCATCAACTATTCGGGGTTTGAGATGGCCGAAGGACAAGCTTACCCACAAAGTATTGACGGAACCGTTTCGGGAAATAATCCTCTACACTTTCAATTCCAGTACCGGAATGTGGAGATTGATAAAATAATAACCTTCCCGGTCAATATTAGCCCCCGGTATCAAAAAGTGGATTTGAATTAATGATCCCCATATTTGCGGATTGGTTATTTTTGCAAAATAATGCCTTTTGATGATGAGTCCATATATTTTCCACCGTCCGTATATCATTATTCTTCTGCTTTTGTCAGCCCTGAGCAGCCCTGCTCTAATGGGACAAACGGAAATGGAGGAGTTACAAAAGAAGAAAAAGGCGCTGGAAGAGGAAATTCGCTATACCAACAAACTGCTTTCACAAACTTCCCGGGACCGTCAGGCCTCCTTAAGTCAGCTACAGTTGCTGGATAACAATATCAAAAACCGGCAGCAGCTAATCAACACATTAAACTCGGAGATCCGCTATTTAAACCGTGAGATCAGCAAAAACACCCGTGAGATCAAACAGCTTAACCATGAGTTGGAGCAGCTAAAGGAAGAGTATGCCAGGATGATCTACCATGCCTACAAGACCCGCTCACGACACCACCGGCTGATGTTTATTTTTTCTTCAGAGGATTTTAATCAGGCTTACCGCCGCATGCGTTATTACAAGCAATACGGCGATTACCGGCGAAAGCAGGCCGCACTGATAGTAGAAAAGCGGGAAGCACTGGCAGAAAAAAATGCACAGCTAAAACAGGATACCGAAGAGCGGGCCGCACGTATGGGCGAACGGGAACAGGAACGACAGCAGTTAAGGGAAAAGCGCACCAATCAGAATGAAACCATTGAAGAGCTGAAAAGCAAAGAGCAGGAGCTGCAAAGAGAGATCGACCAAAAGCAGGAACAGGCCCGCGCCCTGGACCAGGAAATCCAACGAGCCATTGCTGAGGCCACACGGGCAGCAGAACATACCGATGAAACTGAAGCCCACTCCTTTGCGCTTACCCCGGAGCAAGTAGAACTCTCGGAAGACTTTGCATCCAATAAAGGACGACTACCCTGGCCAACACACCGGGGAGTGATCACCAGCCACTTTGGCCGTAGACGCCACGACGGGCTATCCAATATCGAGATAGAGAACAGTGGCGTTACTATTCAAACCAGCCAAAATGCTCAGGCACGGGCCGTATTCTCAGGTGAAGTGAAAAAAGTCCTTACCATAGGAGGAAGAAAAGCCGTACTGGTTCAGCACGGAAAATACTTTACCCTGTATGATAACCTGGCAACTGTAGTGGTAACCCCGGGGCAATACATACAAACCGGTGATATTATGGGAACACTTAGAAGCAGCAGTGATGCCAATACAGCAGAACTGAACTTCCAGGTTTGGGAAGCACGCAAAAGAGGAACCCCCGAAAAACATGACCCCCAACACTGGTTGCTTCCAAGATAGCCAAAAGCGAACACCCCCTATGAAAACCAAGAAAAGAAAAACACCCCACGGCCTACTACCGGCAAAAGTCTTTGCCGGTTTTAACCTGGCTATAAAGGTACTCCCCAAGGCCTTTGTTCCGGCAATCTTTCTCCTTTGCCCTTTTCCCGGCGGTGCCATAGCCACAGAGCCCCCTTGTGACTCCACCCTTATGGCCAGATATGAGCAAAATGCAGCACAAGCATTTACAAGGCCATTGGAATCAAGGCTTTTACCCGACTCTGCCTTTAATCCGCGCTGTTTAATACTGGATTCACTGGTAAAAACCTCCCTTACAGACTCTGTAATAAGTGCGCGCTTCAGCTATCTCAACGCATCTACTCCCATAGAACTCAGCTACAATGACCCGGTAAAGGCTCAGGTATTGCTTTACCTGGAAAGGCGCAAGCAGCTAACCTCCCGTGTTTTAACCCGTATTCAGTTTTATTTTGAACACTTTGAACAAAGTTTGGACAAGCATGATCTTCCCCTGGAGCTCAAGTATGTTTCCATCATTGAATCGGCGTTAAATCCCACTGCCCGTTCCTGGGCCGGAGCCAGTGGTCTTTGGCAGTTTATGGCTCCCACAGCACGTATGTACGACCTTCAGGTGGGGTTTTATGTGGATGAACGCTACGACATGCATAAAGCCAGCGATGCTGCGGCCAGACACCTCAAAGACCTGTATAACGTTTACAACGACTGGCTGCTGGTGCTGGCCGCCTATAATTGTGGATCAGGGAACCTTAACCGGGCCATCCGCAGAGCCGGCGGAGAAAAAGACTTTTGGAAAGTGAGGCCCTTCCTGCCCAGAGAAACACAAGCTTATGTGCCCGCTTTTATTGCCGTAAACTATGTATTTTCATACGCACATAAACATTATATCTCGCCGGGAATGGCCAGCATCCCTTTGCAGGAAGCAGATACCGTAACCATTAAACAACGGGTGCACTTTGACCAGATCGCTGAAGCCATGAATATTGACAAAGAAGTGTTGAAAACCCTGAACCCGGCATTCCAAAGAGGAATAATCCCCGCCAGTGATAAAAGGTATTATTCTTTATTCCTGCCCCAAATCAAAGTCAACGACTTTATCATCATGGAAGATTCCATTTATGCTTATAAAACAAAGGCACAAAAGGAAATGGAAAAACGGCTGGCAGAAAAATATGGGCCGGTGGTCCAGGGTACACACGTGGTGCGATCCGGCGAAAGCCTGGGAGCCATCGCCAATAAATACGGATGCACCGTCTCTCATATAAAAGAATGGAACGGATTACGATCCAGTCTAATACACCCCGGTGACGCCCTTATTATCTTTGCTCCCGAAAAGGTCCTGGAAGGAACAATCGCCATGGGGGAATATGAAAACGCCACCCAGCAAGTGCAATCTGACGAATATATGTATCATACTATCCGACAAGGGGATACACTATACGACATCGCAAGAATGTACCCCGGGGTCACGGTTAAGTCCCTGAAGGAATTAAACCAGATCAATAATGACAGGAGGCTGCGGCTCGGACAGAAGCTGCGCATTACCAAAAGTGCGCCCTGAAATCTTTGCATGATTTTTGCACCCACAATAATACACCCATGAAAATTGTAATCCCATGATAAAATATTTTGCCATCGTCCCGCTAACTATTGCGCTCCTCTGGATGTGGGGCTGTGACTCTGAGGTTAGAAAAACCCCTTCCAAGCCGGCTTCATCAGGAACCACTCTGGAGCTATTGACCATTGTTGATAATGATATCTGGAAAGGGCAAACAGGTGATGCCGTTAAGGATTTCTTCGGACAGGAGCAGCCGGGGCTGGGACAGGCCGAACCCATGTTTGATGTGAGACAGCTCCCTCAACAACAATTTAACAAGCTGTTTGAAAAACACCGGAATATCCTTATCATTCAGAAAAAAGAAAACATAAAGCCTAAGGCTAGTTATAGAAGGAATGTATGGTCTCAGCCACAGTTCGTTGTTGTGCTGCAGGCCTCCACCAGCCAACAACTGGTCACACTTATTGAAGAAGAAAAGGAAAAAATGCGGGAGATATTCTATAATGCTGAGCGGCAAAGAATAATAAACGCCTACACCCGATTGAACCAAAACAATCTTTCCAACCAGATCAGGGAGCGGATGAACCTTTCCATATTGGTGCCCAAAGGGTTTTACATAGCTACCCTCACGGATGATTTTGTTTGGATCCGTCGGGAAACACCCCAGCTAAGCCAGGGGATAATGATTTATACCCAGCCCTATGTAAGCCGTGAACAATTTTCACCGGATAACATAATAGAGCGAAGGGATTCGGTGACGCAGGAGCATATCCCGGGCCCCACCCATGGGTCATTTATGGCTACCGAAAAGCTTTTCAGGCCTTTCACCCGGACAATGCGCTTTAATGGGGCGTATGCCAGTGAAGTACGTGGCCTTTGGAGAACGGACAGCTACCATGATGACGGAGCCATTATGGGAGGCCCGTTTCTCAATATCACCACTTATGACAAAGAAAACCTGCGCCTGGTAGGAATGGATGGCTTTGTTTACCATCCAAATAAGGACAAAAGGAACTACCTGATGCAACTGGATGCCATTATTCACTCCATAGAATTTGTTTCTGAGGATGAGGCAGAGGACCCGGAAAGCCAGACTACAGCCGATACCACCCCGGTATTGCCTCCCGCCTAAGGGCTTCAGGGGTTCATTTTTTCTTCGATAGCATCCGCTTCCAGCGGCACCAAGCCGTCCATCAAATCCACCGGCCCGCCGCTGGTGACCAATATATCATTTTCAATACGTACCCCAATATTTTCTTCCCGGATGTATATCCCTGGCTCACAAGTTAACACCATTCCCTCCTCCAGCCGTTCATAACGATTGCCCACATCATGAACATCCAGTCCCATAAAATGAGCCGTCCCATGGGGATAATAGGTCTTTATCAGCTTTTGCTTCTGCTGGCTGTCCCTGATATCCCCAATAGTGTAAAGCCCCAGCTGTATATGCTTTTCTATAAGGAGCTCCCTCACGTTCACGTTGATCTCTTCAATGGTGGTGCCCGGGGTCATCATCTGACGGGCCTTTTTAAAAACATCCAGAGCCGCATTATAAATTTCCCTTTCCCGTTTGGAATACCTCCCCGTTACCGGAATAGTACGTGAAAGGTCGCTGGCATAGTGGTGATATTCACAGCCGGTATCCAACAGCAGCAGGCCGTAAGAACCGATTGTGCTGTTGTTCTGTGTATAATGAAGCACGGTGGCATTCTTTTCCCAGGCTACTACCGGGTCAAAGGCATGCCCGTGCGCTCCCTGCCGCAGATATTCATGGATGATCTCTGCCTCCAGCTCATATTCTTTCATGCCGGGTTTCAGATAGGTACACACCCGTTCAAATGCTTTAGCCGTGATTGCGCAAGCCTGCCGGATCACTTCCACCTCTTCTCTTTCTTTGATCAGCCGTAACTGAGTCATCAATGGAGCCAGGCGGGAATAGGTATGCCATGGGTAGCGCTCCTGAAGCTTTTTCCCTTCCCTGAAATGACGCGACAAAGGGACAAGGGGAGCCCCCCAATGTTCATTATCATTTAAATATATGCCTTCTGCCCAGGTAGCTGCCTGCCTCAAAACCCCCTCAAAAGAATGGACCCAAAACACCGTTTTCACCCCCGACCGCTCTGAAGCTTCTTCCTGGCTATACTTACTGCCCTCCCATACAGCAGTATGCTGGTCATCATGACGAAGGAAAAGCACTTCACGGTACTCCTCCAACGGGCAATCAGGGTAAACCAACAAAATGGTATCCTCCTGGGAAATCCCGCTTAAATAATAAAGATCCGAACTCTGTCGATAGGGAAAGTACTGATCGCCGTTACGTGGCATCTTATCATTGGAGAAAAGAACCGCCAGCATATTATCATCCATCATCGACCCCAGCCGCTGGCGGTTACGGATGAAAAAATCACTGGTAAAAACATCGTCGCCCATGACAAAAATTATTGATTTAAAGATTAACACTGCGCGACGAAAATACAAAACTGTGCAATACGGATTAACCCCTTAATTTTTTATATTTTTGTTCTCTCTAAAAAGCAAGAAAAAATGCGAAAAGTCTCTCCATACCTTTACCTTCCCCTGGCTTTTGCCCTGGTATTAACCCTAGGGCTTTTCCTTGGCAGTCATATGATGGCGCCCACTGATTTTAAAAAGACGCTTTTCAAAACCAGGGATGGCTCTTTTGAGGGCATGGTGGATGTATTGAACCTGATCCATCAGGATTACGTGGATACTATCCATACGGACCGTATTGCCAACAATGTGATTAAAGGCTTATTGGATGAACTGGACCCCCACTCTGAATTTATTCCAGCGGAGCATTTTAACCGGATGAACGACCCTTTACGTGGTCGTTTTGATGGCATAGGCATCTACTTTCGAATGATACGAGATACGATAGTGGTCATTAAACCTGTGGCCGACGGGCCATCAGAAAAAGTGGGACTGCTTCCGGGAGACCGGATCGTGGAAGTTGATGGCGTTGCTGTGGCAGGCAAAGGGCTACATACCGACTCCATCGTAGGCATGCTGAAAGGGGAAAGGCAAACCACCGTAGAGGTAGGCGTGCAACGACAGGGAGTTCCCGGAGTATTGAACTATACCATCACCCGGGATGAAATCCCCCTGTATAGCCTGGATATTGCCTATATGGCCGACGATAGTACCGGGTATATTAAGCTGAACAAGTTTAGTGCAACCACCGCCTCAGAAGTAAATGATGCCCTAAGACAGCTTCTTAGGAACAATATGACGCGCCTGATCCTCGACCTGCGGGGAAATGGAGGAGGATACTTCTCCGGGGCCATAGAAGTAGCAGAACAATTTCTCGAAAAAGAGGCCCTTATAGTGTATACCAAAGGGAAAAACCGCCCCAGAAAAGAAAGCCGGGCCTCCGGAAAAGGAATGTTTACCCGGGGAGCCCTGGTGGTCCTTATTGATGAGTTCTCTGCATCAGCCAGTGAAATCGTGGCAGGCGCAATACAGGATAACGGCAGGGGAACAATTATTGGACGAAGATCTTTTGGGAAAGGATTGGTACAGGAACAAATCCCAATGCAAAACGGCGCCGCCATCAGGCTTACCGTCGCCAGATACTTTACCCCGGCAGGAAGATCCATCCAAAGACCATATCATTACGGCAACGACCAGGACTACTACCTGGAAATTGCAGAACGTTTCCGGAAAGGCCACGACCAGAAAAACAGTAAACCAGAAGAATCAGAGGTGTTCCTCACCGCAAAAGGCGATACCGTGTATGGTGGAGGGGGAATATATCCGGATATATATGTGCCTTACCACGCAGAACTACCCAACAAATTGGCAAAAGAACTGGTGCAAACAGGCATGATGTTTCGTTTTGCCTTTACATATGTGGATAACAACCGGCAACTGGCCAGCACATTCCATGACCCTCAGGAGTTTATCCGGCAATATGAAATCCAGGAACCCTTGATTAACAGCTTTAAAGCATTCCTCCGGAAAAATAAAATCCCTTTCAGCACCGAGGACTTTGATGAAGCCCAATATTTAATAAAAACCAGACTGAAAGCCTTTATTGGACGCAACCTCTTTGACGATGAAGTGTTCTATCCCGTATTCCACAAGGTGGATCCTGAATTTACCAAAGCTATGGAACACTTGAATTCCTGAGGCTTCCCCATTGAACCCCATGTAAACAAATAAAGCCCGGCAGTTGTTGTCTTATTCCAAACCAAATTAACCAAAAAATAATAGCTATGAGACATGACCTGCCCCAATTGCCCTATCCACAAAATGCACTGGAGCCTCACATCAGTGCTGAGACCCTGAAGTTCCACTACGGGAAACACCATCAAAAATACGTTGATAACCTGAATGATCTGATCCAGGGAACTGAATTTGAAAATGCCAGTCTGGAGGAAATCGTAAAAAACGCTAAGGGAGGCATCTTCAATAATGGCGCCCAGGTATGGAATCACACATTTTACTGGAACTGTCTATCCCCCAAAGGAGGAGGGGGGCCACAGGGAAAACTGGCGGAAGCCATCGAGGATCAGTATGGATCGTTTGACGCTTTTAAAGAAGCCTTTTCCAAAGCCGCAGCAACATTGTTCGGCTCCGGATGGGCATGGCTGTCCAAAGATAAAAACGGAAAGCTGCATATTACCCAGGGGCAAAACGCGGAGAACCCCCTTAGAGACGGACTCACGCCCCTGCTTACCTGCGATGTTTGGGAGCATGCCTTTTATCTGGATAAACAAAATAAAAAACCGGATTATATTAAAGACTTTTTTCTGATCATCGACTGGGAAAAAGTATCCAGCCGTTATTAACCCGTAACAAACATCCGCTCCAACAAACTATGGAGCGGAAATACGGTAATTGATCCGCCTTTTCCTGAAAACCCCGCCGGGGTTAATAAAGAAAAGGCGGATCCTTTTACTTTTGCAAATAAATCTGCTGGAGTGCGCTTTCCACTTGATCGTATAGCTGTGCAATGGTTCCATCATTGTTAAACACAAAATGAGCCCTCCGAATACACTCCTTCAGGTTTTGACTATTAGGATCTTCCGAGTGCATCTCCCGCTGCTCATTGGATAAAAAGGTTTCAAAAGAGATGTGGTCCGTTTCAGAACCCCGCTTCAGAATACGTTGATAACGAATCTCCGGGCTGGCATCAACAGCAAACAAAGAAAACCCCTCCTTTTGGCCAAGCAAATCCACCTCGCCCGGCGTGCGAATGCTTTCAATAACACAATCTTTGCATAACCTGTGTGCCCTTTCATATAATGCCCGGGCCATGTAAGAAGGACCGTGCTTTTTTCTCAGATCGTTGGCCACTAAAACGAAGCTATCCCGGTTTAACGGCAAGTTGCGGGCCTTAACCTGCTCTGTTAAAAATTCTCTCACGGAAAAATGCACAAACCCCTTATCCTTTACTAAATAGTCCACTATGGTACCCTTGCCGGCGCCAATAGTCCCGGTGATCCCTATGATTTTCATTGCCCAAACAGTTAATTATTAACGATTCTATAGTATTAAAATACTAACAATTACCCCCCCTATAAACCTTGAGTCCCATCTAAAAACACACATTTTTCACATCCGATGAAAATCAAAAGTAACCTTTTTAGACTGGACTCATTTATGCATATATTACATGGCCTGTAATAAAGCCACGAAAATATGAAAAAGAAACGGGTTTAAAATCCTTCTGATATAGAAAGCAAATATACATTCTTTCATGAGTCCGGTAAACCAGGAAAAAATTTATAATCGCTGAAAATCAAATGCACCCTTTTATAAACCAGCCTCTTTCATGTGTTTATTTTTTTGTTCCTTGTTCGTTGTTCGTCGCCACGAATGCACGAATAATATGATTTTTATATGTTTAGCAAAGCGATTCTCACAATCACAGCAGGCCCTGAAGGGGCGACATGATAATAGCAACGCTGCCGGGTGTCGAATGCTTCGGCATAGGTGTTTCATGAATCAATAAATATGTACTTTTGTGCAAAACTAAAGCCCTATGGATTTATTATATCCCCTTAAGTTTAAGCCTGTTTACATAGATAAGATATGGGGTGGCCATAAGATTCAAACTGAATTGAATCATGTGGAAGCTCCTCCACAGCAGTGCGGTGAGGCCTGGGTATTATCGGGTGTTCCCGGCAACCAGTCGGTGGTAACCAACGGCCCATTAAAGGGCAACAAGCTCAATGAGCTGGTTGAAGTGTTTATGGCCGATTTGGTAGGAGAGAAGATGTTTACGGAATATGGTGAAATATTTCCGGTATTAATAAAGTTTATTGATGCCAACGACTGGTTATCAGTGCAGGTACACCCCGATGATGATCTGGCAGAGAAGCGCCATAAATCATTTGGCAAAACCGAGATGTGGTATATCCTGCAAGCGGAAAAAGACAGTCACCTTATATGTGGGTTCAACAAGCTGCTGAGCCGGGAAGAGTACGAAAAAAGCGTGGAGCAAGGAACTTTGAAAAGGCTGCTTAACTATGAACCGGTGAAAGCCGGAGACGCCTTTTTCATTCCTGCCGGCAGGGTACACGCCCTGGGGCCAGGCATTTTATTGGCCGAGATACAACAAACCTCCGATATTACCTACCGTATATACGACTGGGACCGGTTAGATGCAGCCGGGCTCCCCAGAGAACTGCATACCAAGGAAGCAATAGCGGCCATTGATTTTTCCCCTTGCCATAACAGCAGGGTTGAATGGAAGCCCGAAAAAGACAGCTCCGCACCAGTGGTGCGATCGCCAAAGTTTAACGTTAACCACGTGTGGCTTAACCAGGGAATGAAGAAAGATTACTCTGAACTGGACTCTTTTGTGGCATGGGTATGTATTGAAGGAAGCATGAAAGTATCCCTTGATGGGGCCCCTGATGAAATCAATGTGCAAAAAGGAGAAACCCTTCTTATTCCCCAGGTAATTGACCAGGTGAATATCTTTCCCCAACCACAGGTAAAATATCTGGAAGTATTTGTGGCATAATATGCCCCTTATCTATGTCCCACCTTCATATAAAGCCCCGGGAAAGCCAGCATTTGTGATGGGGCTGTAAGCTGGTAAAATAATTTAGCATCTTTTAAGTTAATAATGTACGTATCAACAAAAAGACAGGTTATATTTTGATCAGGGGAAAAAAAACATCATTTGGGCTGTTATATTTTGCCAGCGTGCTTGCCTTTATCAGCCTGATCCAGAGCTGTTCTACCCATAAAAACACCTGGACTCGCCGCACTTACCACAATGTGACGGCCAGATATAATGCGTACTGGAATGGCAATCAGGCTTATATGCAGGGGAGGCAACAAATTATTGATGCCCATGAAGATAACTTTGACCAGATAATACCCGTTTTTCGTTTGGCCGATGAAGTGGCGGCCCAGTCGGCCACCCCACAAATGAACCGGGCCATTGACAAAGCCGCCAAAGTGATCCGGGAACACTCCATGGAGTTTAATGGCATCGAGTATAATAACTGGATCGACAATTCCTATCTTCTTATGGGCAAAGCCCATTTTTACAAGCAGGAATACATGCTGTCCATGCGCTTTTTCAACTTTGTAATTTCCAAGTACCACCGTAAGGATCTAATCTATGATGCCATGACCTGGCGTGCCAAAACCAGCGTTGTTATGGGCAATTATGATGCTGCCCTCAACACTTTGGATGAAGTTCAGTTCTTTGACAGCCGTGGGCAGGTCTCTAAAGAGGCCAAACGCATTTACCCCAGAGTATATGCAGATGCATACATTCATCTGGGGGAATATGACAAAGCCCTGGAATGGCTGGATAAATCCATAAAGGCCGCCAGCAAAAGAGATGTGCGTTACCGAATGCAGTTTATAAAAGGGCAGGTCCTTATGGAAAAAGGGGAGTACGAAAGAGCCGCTAAAGTCTTTAGTAATCTTTCCCGGCGCAATACCTCTTACGAGATCAATTTCTATTCCCGGATCAATATTGCACTGGCCTTTCGTTCAGGTATGGATGATTATGAGATCACCGAAGAGCTGTATACCATGCTTGACAATCCCAACAATCGTGATTATCAGGATGTAATTTATTACGCGCTGGCTCAGGTAGCCCTGGAGGAGAACAAGGACAATAAAGGGATCACATATTTACGTAAATCAGTGAGCAGAAGCACCATAAACAGCCGTCAAAAAGCCATTTCCTCGCTGGAGCTGGGCGAAATATTTTTAGATGATAAAGAGTACACTTTATCACAGGCATATTATGATACGGCTATGGCCTTTTTACCCCAGGAGTACCCCAATTATGAGCAGTTGCAACTGCGTCATCTGGTCCTGTCCGACCTGGTAGACAATTTGGTTAAAGTACAGCATCAGGACAGTTTACAGCGTATCGCACAAATGCCTCCCGGGCAAAGGTCCCGCTTTATTAACGATCTGATCCTTCAAATTGAAAAAGAGGAAGAGCAATCCCGCCGTGAAGAACAGCAGCGTATGCGGGCCATTACCGACACGCGTATCAGTGATGCCCGCGACCGGCGAACGGGCGGAGGTAGTGGACAATGGTACTTCTATAACAACCAGGCTAAAAGCTTTGGGTTCTCTGAATTCCGAAACCAATGGGGAGAACGCAAGCTGGAAGATAACTGGCGGTTCAATTCGGTGGGCTCGGATGCGGTATTTGGTGATAGCCCCCAATATGCAACCGGAGAAATTGCCGACAACGATACACTGGAACAAGGAGAGCGACTGAGTAAAAAGGATGCGGATTATTACCTGCGTGATTTACCTCTTACCGATTCAGCCATGGCCATATCCGACAGCATTATTAAATATGCCCTTTTTAACCTTGGGCTACTTTATCAGGAAAGGCTGCAAAACTTTGAAAAAGCCATTGAAAGCCACGAAGAGCTCCTGGAGCGCTTTCCCAACAGCAAGTATACCCTTCAGTCTTACTTCTATTTAGCCCGGAATCACAGAAGAATGGGAAACAGCAATAAAGCGGATGAATACCAGCAGCTTATCCTTAACAACTTCCCCGATAGCGAGTACGCAAAGTTTATCCGGGATCCGGACTACTTTTCTTCCCTTAATGAACAGCGCGGAGAAGCAGAACAGTACTATGAAAAAGTATGGAAAACCTATTCCAACAATAACTTTCAGCAAACCGTTTCCATGGCAGATACCGGAATGGCACGCTTTCAAGGATCAGAAGCTGAAGCCAGATTGGCCTTGCTAAAGGCTTATGCCAAAGGGAAAATGGCCGATTCCACCCGCTATGCTCAAACACTGGAGTATGTTGTTAACAATTTTTCTCGAACGGAACCCGGTGTACAGGCACAGGTTATGTTGCAGGCACTGCAAAATAAACAACAACAGAAAACAGAACCCAAAGAAGAACAGGCAACAGAAACCCAAACGGAACAACAAATTTATACCTTTGAACCCCAGCAAATGCAATTGTATATCGCCATATTTGAAATGGAAGGCCTTTCCATTAACAGGATACAAATTGCCTACTCTGACTTTAACAAAGAATATTTCGGAAACAAAAGCCTGTCCGTTAATAGTGTATACCTGGATAATACCCGACAAATGCTTACCATTAGCCGGTTCGACAATAAGGAAGATGGCCTTAGATACTACCGATATGTGAATAATAACCAAGCCATTCAGTCCTACTTTAACGCAGGAAATGCCAAGCATTTTATTATTTCGGTAAATGATTATTCCTCCTTTTATAAAAATAAAGATGTGAATAAGTATCTAAAATTTTTCACCACAAACTATTTGAATCCATAGCCTATCTGTGCGGTTTGACAATCAAATGTGCCCTTTTTAGACCAGCCTGCGGAATTCCAATACATGCTCCCTGAAAAAGATTTTGCTGATTGCGAAATAACCCTTATTTTTGGGCAATAAACTAACACTGTAATACTCCATGTATGACACGCCATGCATGGCCATGTTTATAATATTGTTTATTTGTTAGTTAACTTAAATACGTGAGTCAAAGATGAAAAAAAATAAAATGACAAAAAGCACTGAGTCCGACAGTAGTGCCATAAACATTCTGGATTCGGGAACCATTATTCAGGGAGATCTTCAGTCTGCCGGCAAGCTGCGCATAGACGGGAAGGTCATAGGAACCATCATGGCAAAAGACAAAGTAATACTGGGTCAAAATGGCATGATTGAGGGGGAAGTTACCTGTAAAAGTGCGGAGGTTTCGGGTAAGATCAAAGGGACCCTTGTAGTAAAAGAGCTTCTCTCCCTCAATTCCTCGGCAAACATTGAGGGGGAAGTATATACCCGTAAGCTGGCCATTGAGCCGGGAGCGGTTTTCAATGCCAGCTGCCGAATGTCCGACACCCCTGAAAATACTGCCGGAAAAGACCAGCACACTTATGAAAAAGAAAAAT
This sequence comes from Bacteroidales bacterium, assembly GCA_003557725.1. GTDB lineage: Bacteria > Bacteroidota > Bacteroidia > Bacteroidales > PWNQ01 > PWNQ01. Next base: position 25,800 of record PWNQ01000200.1, read on the forward strand.
CGCCGGAAAATTCAAAACAACAACAGGGACAGCCTGCGTGAGTATGCCAGGTATTCCGGTATTGCAGCACAGATGATGGTGATTATTACGGCAGGAGTGTGGGGAGGGGTTAAACTGGATGATTTTATTCCCATTTCATTTCCCCTGCTCACAGTGACCCTCTCACTTGCAGCCGTAAGCCTTGCCATCTATATTGCTGTTAAAGACTTCCTTTAAATATACAAATGTTTTATAAATTTGTAATACCACCAGATATGACAGAGATGAAGCCATTAATCAGAAGTTTTATCCGCAAATTAACCATTTTTGCTGCTGTTATTGCCATTGCCGCCATTTTTTTCCGATTAATGGCTCCCCCTCAACACATTACTCCCGCTTGGTTTATCCTGTTGATTTTCTTTTACCTTCTTACTGCCGGCATATACAGCTTCCTTATATACAGTGCCCGGGAACGCATGGCCAGGTTTAACACCCGGTTTATGCTCACCACAGTGGTAAAACTGTTTTTGTTTATGATCATCCTGGTCATATATATCCTTGTTAATACACAAGATGCGGTTAACTTTCTAATCACCTTTTTAATTTACTACCTCTTATTCACTGGATTTGAAGTATATAATGTGGCTAAACATACCCGGCGCATTGGAACAGAAAAATGACTACTTAGGTTAGCCATTAATTATCCCGGGTTTTGACAGAAACACTTCAATAGTTTGGGAAATAATGTATTTTTGGCGCGTATTTGGAAGCGGGATATAATTATAAAATTATGGTTTTTAAAATCAGAAGAGTAAAAATAAGGCCCGGATTGATGCTGCTTACGGGGCTGCTTATGGTCGCCTCTTTGGCCAGTTTATATGCCTCAAATACGGATAACCTCAACGCCAACAAGTCACCGGAGAAAGCAGACAAGCCCGGTAATGAGCTGGATGCAGGCAAGATTATCCTGGGCAAGGTTTTAGACCATCATGAGTGGCCGTTGTTCAAAATCGGAGACGATTATGTTTCCATTCCCCTGCCTATTATTTTATACGACAGGGATGAAGGCACTCTTCATATGTTTATGTCATCCCGTTTTGACCATGGTCATTCTTCTTATAAAGGCTTTAAGCTCGATGAAGATGAACGCATTGTGCCCGTCAGGGCCGGCACCATGGAGGTTGACCCCACTCGTCGTGCCCCGTTGGACTTTTCCATCACCATGACCGCTGCAGGGGTATTTATAACCCTTATAATTATGATGCTTGTCTTTATTCCCATTGCACGCAAATATAAGCGTAAGGGCAATTGCCCTCCAAAAGGGCTCCAGGCCGTTTTGGAGCCATTGATCCTGTTTGTCCGTGACAACATTGGTGTTGCAGCCATTGGAAAAGATAAATATGAGCGGTTTATGCCCTTTATACTGACCATGTTTTTTTTCATTTTCTTTGCCAACCTGCTGGGGCTGGTTCCCATTTTCCCCGGAGGTGCTAATATTACCGGGAACATTTCCGTGACAATGGTTTTGGCAGCCATGACTTTTTTCACCATCTGTTTTAGTGGGAACAAGCAATACTGGATGCATATTTTCAACCCTCCCGGCATTCCCTGGTGGCTAAAATTTCCCATTCCATTAATGCCCATTATTGAGATTGTGGGGGTGTTTATCAAGCCTTTTGTCCTGATGGTTCGTCTGACGGCCAATATTTTAGCCGGCCATATTGTTATTTTAGGGCTGTTGGTACTCATATTTATCATTGGGAACATCAGTGTAACAGCAGGGTATGGAGCCGCGGCCATGGCGGTAATTTTCACGGTTTTCATTACATTCCTCAAGTTTCTGGTGGCCTTTATTCAAGCCTATGTATTCACATTGTTATCGGCCATTTATTTAGGCATGGCGGTAGATGATGCACATTAAATAAACCCAAATACAAACCAATAACTTTATTCATTATGACAGTTTTAAATGTAGTATTAGAAGCGACAAGCAACATGGCCATCTGGGGCCAGATCGGTGCGGCTATGGCTGCAGCTATTGTAGCCATTGCGGCCAGTTATGGTATCAGCACCCTCGGCAAAACAGCCCTGGAGTCAACAGCACGCCAACCGGAAGCAGCCGGAGACATTCGTTCCAACATGATCGTCTCGGCAGCACTTATTGAAGGGGTGGCGTTCTTTGCTATCGTCATTGACTTGTTGATCGTTGTTATGTAAATACCGTAACAACTCCGCTTTTTCCCATAGCGGTTGGCTATGGGAAAAAGCTTTTTGCAGATTATTGTAACCTAAAATATAATGCCTTATGGGATTTGTCGTACTGGGACTTGTTAGCCCGGGGCTGGGATTGGTTTTTTGGAAAACCGTTGCCTTTCTCATTGTCATGTTCATATTGGGGAAGTTTGCCTGGCCTCCAATTATTAAAGCCTTAAGCCAGAGAGAAAAAGCCATTGAAGAGGCACTCAGATCAGCCCAAATGGCACGGGATGAGATGAAAGAGTTGGAAGCAAGGAATGAAAAATTAATGCAGAAAGCCAAAGAAGAACGGGATGCCGTATTGACTGAAGCACGGAAGATGAAAGATAAGCTCATGGAAGAGGCCAAAAATTCAGCCAAAAAAGAAGGTGAACGTATCATGGAAGAAACTAAAAAGCAAATTCATTACGAAAGAATGGCTACCATTACAGAGCTAAAAAATGAAGTTGCATCCCTGTCCATTGACATCGCTGAGAAAGTGCTCCAAAAAGAGCTGGAGGATAAAAATAAACACTATTCCCTGATTCAGGAACAACTTAAAAAAGTGAAATTTAATTAACCCGCCATGAATATCTCCAAAGTATCGCGGCGATATGCCAAAGCGCTTTTTTATGGAGCCCTGGAAGTGCAAAGCCTGGAACAGGTAAAACAGGATATCCAACTGGCCGCACTTACCTATACAAACAGCAGGGAGTTGAAAGCCTTTTTGAAAAACCCGGCCATCCATAACAACCTGAAAAAAAGTAGCCTGAAAGCAATCTTTGAAAACCGTATTAGTGAGATCACCCTCAACTTCCTAATTATTTTAGCCAACAGGAAAAGGGAGCCATTCCTTGCAGAGATTGCTTATGAGTTTGTGGAGTACTACAAGGAAAGTAAAAATATCAAAACCGCCCACATCTCCTCAGCTACGGAACTGCGTGACGACCTTCGGAAAGCCTTGCAGGAACACCTGTCACAACAGTTCCATGCACAAATAGAACTTGAGGAGCGTGTGGATGAGCGGCTTATCGGTGGCATTATTGTAAAAATAGGAGACCGGGAGGTGGATCTCAGCCTGAGCAGACAGATCCGCATGCTTTCACGCAATTATAGTGAAAACATTTATGAAGGAAAAATATAACCGTTCCAAAAATATATAATAGTTATGGCAGAAATAAAGCCCGCCGAAGTATCGGCAATATTACGGCGCCAGTTGGCAGGACATGATCATGAAGAGGACCTTCGTGAGGTGGGCACGGTAATCCAGGTAGGTGACGGCATTGCTCGTATTTACGGGCTGGGAAACGTGGAGGCAGGGGAGTTGTTGGAGCTGGAAAAAAGTGGTATAAAAGCCATTGTGCTTAACCTGGAAGAGGATAATGTGGGTGCGGTTTTACTTGGAGAAGCCGACGACACCCTGGAAGGAGATATTGTGAAACGTACCGGCAAAATTGCCTCTATTGATGTGGGCGAAGGGATGCTGGGCCGCGTAATTAACACCATTGGAGAGCCCATCGACGGGCGGGGAGAGATTACCGGCGAACGTTACGAAATGCCTCTGGAAAGGAAGGCTCCGGGCGTTATTTACAGGCAGCCGGTGAAAAAACCGCTCCAAACAGGGATTAAAGCCATCGACTCTATGATCCCCATTGGGCGAGGACAAAGGGAGTTGATCATTGGTGACCGTCAAACAGGAAAAACAGCCATTGCTGTTGATACTATCCTCAACCAAAAAAATAATTACGACCAGGGAGACCCCGTATACTGTATATATGTAGCTATTGGACAAAAAGGATCCACCGTGGCACAAATCGTGGAAGTGCTTAAAGAAAACGGTGCCATGGACTATACGGTGATCGTTTCGTCAACCGCCTCAGACCCGGCCGCCATGCAGTTCTACGCTCCCTTTGCCGGCGCATCTATCGCTGAATTCTTCAGAGATACCGGCCGCCATGCACTGGTTATTTATGACGACCTGTCCAAGCAGGCCATCTCATACCGCGAAGTATCCCTGCTGCTTAAACGACCCCCCGGAAGAGAAGCATTCCCGGGCGACGTATTCTACCTGCACTCCCGATTGCTGGAACGTGCCGCCAAAATTATTGAATCGGATGACATCGCCAAACAAATGAACAATATCCCCCAATCCATTAAACCACTGATGAAAGGAGGAGGATCATTTACCGCTTTACCCATTATTGAAACACAAGCCGGCGACGTGGCAGCCTATATCCCTACCAACGTGATCTCCATTACCGACGGGCAAATATTCCTGGAATCAGATCTCTTTAATGCCGGAATTAGACCCGCCATCAACGTGGGAATATCCGTCTCCAGAGTAGGGGGTAGTGCTCAAGTAAAATCAATGAAAAAAGTGGCCGGCACACTGAAACTGGACCAGGCATCATACAGAGAGCTGGAAGCATTCTCCAAGTTTGGCTCCGACCTGGATGCCACAACCAAAGCCGTGCTGGAAAAAGGAAAACGAAATGTGGAAATCCTTAAACAACCACAATACAGCCCCGTGGAAGTGGAAAAACAAATTGCCATTATCTTCGCCGGTACCAATAACCTGATGAAAAATGTACCCGTGAATAAAGTATTTGATTTCGAAAATGACTTCCTTAACCTCCTGGAAATAAAATATAAAGAAACTGTCCTGGATGTGCTGAAATCCGGAAATATCACCGACCAGGTTAAAGAAATCTTAACCACCACAGCCAAAGAAATAGCTGAAAAATTTACAGAGAAAAAAGACCAGTAACACCCTAAGGTGAAGAATACCTAAAGTATTATGGGAAATCTAAAAGAAGTACGGAATAGAATCGCTTCTGTAAAAAATACACAGCAGATTACCAATGCCATGAAAATGGTATCGGCCTCAAAATTGCGTAAATCACAAACATCCATACAGAAAATCAGGCCCTACAATCGCAAACTGCTGGATATACTAAATTATATTTCCCGGGATTTTAACCTGAAGGAAATGGATGTGCCCCTGCTGAAAAAACCGGAACCAGAAAAAGTGCTCCTGGTTGGATTCTCCGCCAACAGAGGCCTCTGCGGATCTTTTAACTCAAGCATAATGAAAGCCTTCCAGAAAATAGTAAAATCCAATTACAGCCAGCAAAAAAGCAATGGAACCTTGCACACCTATCCTGTAGGAAAAAAAATACACCAATATTTGGCCAGTCACAACTACCCAATTGAAAGTTATGAAGAAGACCTGGTGGAAAAACCCACCTATGAAAAAGTTGCCCTGCTGGCCGATAAGCTGATCCACCTGTTTACTCAAGAAGGATTTGACCGCATCGAATTGGTTTATAACTCCTATAAAAATACAGCCACACAAGAGATCATATCAGAGATATTTTTGCCCATGCATATGGAAGAGGATGAAAATCAAATGGATGAAGAAGAGGACAGTTGGAGCAATATACAGGAGTATATCTATGAACCAAGCAGAGAAGCTATCATTCGTGACTTGCTGCCCAAAATTTTACGCGTACAGCTCTTTAAAATCTTCCTGGATTCCAATGCCGCAGAACATGGAGCACGAATGACAGCCATGCATCAGGCCACAGAAAACGCCAAAGAGCTGCTTAAAGACTTGAAACTGGCATACAATAAAGCACGACAATCTGCAATTACCAATGAAATCATTGAAATTACCAGCGGGGCAAATGCCCTTAGGGGTATGGCACGGTAAACATTACCCCGCTTTCGTTGTTAATTGATAAACCCTGCGGGAATAAAGTATTATATAACCTAATAAATAAATATAATTATGCTATCAGAAAAAATGCAAGAAGCGCTAAATGACCAAATTAACAAGGAGCTATGGTCTTCATATCTTTATTTATCCATGTCGGCTTACTTTGAGGACAGGGGTCTTCCGGGTTTTGCCAACTGGATGAAGGTTCAGGCACAGGAGGAAGTTTCCCACGCCATGAAGTTTTTTAACTACATAAACGACCGGGGTGGCAGGGTGATCCTTAAGCCCATCGTGGAGGTTCCCTCTGAGTGGACTGACACCAAAGCCGTAGTAGAAGAAACCCTCAACCATGAGAAGTTGGTATCCTCTTATATAAACAACCTGGTTGATCAGGCCATCAAGGAAAAGGATCATGCCACCAATAATATGCTTCAGTGGTTTGTGGAAGAGCAGGTTGAAGAAGAGGCCAGTGTTAGTGAGCTGTTGGACAAGGTAGAAATGACAGAAGGGAAGCCACATGTCATACTGAATATTGACAAAGAACTGGGACAGCGGGTTTTTGTTGATGAGACCAAAGAAGGCTAAGAAACGTTAGCGACTATTTTTAAGCACATACCAAAAAAAGGCAGGGACAAAATCCCTGCCTTTTTTTATGTCATAGAACTCCATTCCCTCATTACTTAAACACCATCACCGCTGCCGGGTCCAACACCTGGAAGGCAAATGATTCGGTAAGGTACAGTTGCACCTTTTTATTGGTATGGCTTTCATATCCAATGGAGAAATCTTGTCCCAGTGTTAATCGAAAACACCCTTCATCATCGGCTACCATCATACCTCCTTCAATACCATGTGCCAGGATAATATCTCCTTTGATGGTAGCTTCCACCTGTTTTCTCAACGGGTATCCTTTCATGTGGCTGTTGATCTTCTGAAACAACTCCGGGCCAACTACAAAATGAAAGGGTGCGTGAACACCTTTTTGCTCAAAGCGGATAATGGCCAGTGAAAGCACCTCCACCAGGTTGTCCATTTCTTCGGGAAAATTAACGGCACTATGCTCGCTGGCATGGAGCAGCCCCTGGATATTGGCTTGTTTGAACCCGTGGTAAATGGCATTTTCTTCAAAGCGGGCCATTTTTAGTGCCGCTTCCTGCAGGTTATCCAGGTCTATATCCTCATTGCCCCGGGCCACATTATCCAGTTCCCAGATATCCAACTCAAAAGAAATACGAGCTTCCACCAACGGAAGGAGCTTGTGAATGCCATACTGAACGTCCTTTTTCCCTTGACGGGCCGGCAGGTCAAGCTCCCCCAAAGGAACTGCTGCAAAGTCCATCCCTTTAGGCCC
>PWNQ01000170.1 GCA_003557725.1 Bacteroidales bacterium
CGTTGGGATGTACGGTAAGGTGCAGTACCACCACGCTGTCGCAGCCTTGCTGGTTGTTTAAAGTATGGGTGTAAATACCGGTGGTGGTGAGGGGCGTTCCAAAGAAAGGGTAGGCTTGCCCCTCACATATATCTGCTTGTACCTGTAGGGAGTCCTGTGGCATTACGATTAGGTGTAGCTGGATAATGCTGTCGCAGCCTGATGCTGCTGTATCCTGGTGATAGTAGGTGCCGGTGCTTGTAAGAGGGTTTCCGTGAAAGCTATATGTGTCTCCATAGCAGATAGTTGCAGTAATCATGGAAGTATCATTGGGGATTACAGTAAGCTGGAGGGTAATAATACTGTCACAGCCATTAACAGCCGGGAGGGTGTCTCTGTAAATTCCTGTTTGTGAGTAATTTTTATTGTTTAGGGTAAATTGATCGCCTTCACAGATGGTTTGTTGAATAAAGGATGAGTCGGCGGGTAATACATTAAGTGTCAGAATGATAACACTATCACATCCCAGGGATGAGGTAAGCTTTTTTTGATAGATTCCGCTGCTATCCAGCAGTTGTCCGTTAAAGGTGTAATGATGGTTGCTACAAACGGTTTGGTTGGTATATACGGTATCCACTGGGGCCATATTTACTTCTACGGTTAATATTGAATCGCATCCGTAGGTACTGGTCAGGGTATCTGTATACACTCCTGCTTGGGTAATATTATGTATTCCCAGGTTAAAGGTATCATTCTGGCACAAGTATATTTTTTTGAAGTAATTAAAGGTAGCTTCCAGAGGTCCCAGGTCTATGGTTGGAGTTCCGTCCATATTTCCATCGGCGAAGCGGTTATTTCCGTTCTTGTCTCGGGTTATTGTATCGGTCAGCAGGTCATTATTTCCGGCATCCAGAAGGGATGAGCCGCAATTGAGGTTCCAGTTGGCATTAAAAAGCTGAATGCTGTCGGCGGTTGTGGTAAAGTTTCCGCAGAAGGTGGTTGGTTGGATGTATCTGGGGTAGTTCTTGTTGTTATTGGTTCCGGCATTTAAGCTATCCAGGTTGATGATCAGGTTTCCAGCTCCTGAACCTGTGTATCCGCCCTGCACTGCGGAGGTATCCACCTGGATATTAAAGTGTGATGTAGTGGTGCTTAACTGGGTGTTATTATTCCATACCACGGAATTTTTAATTATCCCCCGGTTCTGTATGTATGCTCCGCCTCCTTTTCCATCGGCTTTGTTATTATTCAGGTTGCAATTGATCAGTTCGCCGCCAAAATAGAAATACGCCCCTCCGCCGTTGTATCCGGCTTCATTGTTATAGATATTGCTATTGATAACCAACCCGTTTTGGGCGTTGCTGATGTCGTTATAGATTCCACCGCCGTGGTATCGTGCATAGTTGTTAAATATGTTGCAGTTGATAACAGGATTGTCATTGGCTACATTAAAAACGGCTCCGCCATTATAATGGGCACTGTTGCTATATGCGGTACTGTTTTTCAGTGTTGCTTGTCCTTCCATGTGTACGGCTCCGCCATGATGTGCAAAGTTATTTAGAAATGTGGATTGATCTATAGTTCCGCTGTTGGTTATCCGTACTCCTCCACCCCGGATTGCGGTATTATCCTGAAAGGTGTTGTTTATAAGGTGTCCTCCATCATCCAGGTACACTGCTCCGCCCCAGGGGGCATTGTTTTGCTCCAGTAATGAGTTGGTTATGGTTCCTTGCTGGTATACATATATGGCTCCGCCTTTGTCCGATGCCGAATTATCCGTAAACAGGCAGCTATCCACATGAGCCTGAAAAACAGCTCTTACTCCACCTCCATGGGTGGCGGAATTATTGATAAAGGTTGAATGCTTTAGGGTTCCGCCCGGGATGATTATTCCTCCTCCTGTACCGGGTATAAGGTTTCCGGAAGCGGGCATGAAGTCAAAGGCGTGGTTGCCGTCAAAAAGACAATTGGTAAAGTGGTAATCTGTGAATGTGCTGCTGATATGAGCACCACCGCCCAGTACGGCCTGATTGTTAATAAAATTACATTCATTAATCACGGTGTTGTTTCCTGCAAAAGCCAGGCTTATTCCACCTCCCCAGCCGTAGCCGTCGATATAATTCCCGTCAAAGGTACAGCTGTCCACAATATTGTTATAGTGTTCCACCTGAGCCCCTCCGCCCCCGGTTCCGGCAATATTTCCGGTGATCAGTGTGTTTCGGATGGTTCCCTGTCGTAACAGAACCCCTCCTCCATAACTGGCGGCCCGGTTATTCATAATGATACAATCTTCAATAATTCCACCATCATTATATATTCCACCACCCTTGTAGCCTGAGTAGTTATTGTAAATTACCGAATTACGTATAACACCGTCTTTTTTCAGATACACACCGGCTCCTTCTGAAAACCAAGCGGAGGAGAAGGCATCACTAATAGTAAATCCGTCAATGAGACAATAGCCTTGACTTGACTGGGTGATGATATTATTTGAGTTATCTGTACTATCTCCGGGGGTATTGATATTTCCACTGAGCCTGGTTTCATTGGGTTGGTTAAACCCAAAATCGGTACGGCTTTGGATGGAACTTTCATGCCCCGCAAATCCACCATATAATTCCACGCCCGGGAAAATGATAATCTTTTCCGTTTGCTGAATGCCTGTGGTGGGTTTGTAAATCCCTTTGGCCACCCATACCTGTCCGCCACCCATCGCAGCAACAGACTGTATGGCAAATCGCAGCTGAGTGCCCGGGTATGCATTGGCCCAGCTTTGACCATTCTGGCTGCCTGAGCCGTTGACAGTAACGTACCTGCGTGTATACACACTGAGCATTAATACGCTGTCACAGCCGTATTGATTGCTCAGAATATGGTAGTACTGCCCCGGGCTGTTGATGGTAGTGCCATAAAAAGTATGGCTATTCCCGTGGTCCAGATATACGGGATCCAGCTCTGTGGTATCAACGGGGAAGTGATTTAGAACCAATTGAATAGAGCTATCAGCCATGGTAACACCCGGAATAGTGGTAAAGTATGTGCCTGCCCCATTCAGTATAGTGCCTTCAAAATTATAGGTCTGCCCCTGGCAGAAATGGTCGTGGAGAATGGTATCCACCAGGTAATAGGTAATGGGCTGGCAAACCACTGAGTCGCAACCATGGACATTTTTCAGGGTGTGACAATAAGTTCCGCTGCTGTGAATGGTTTGACCAAAAAATTTATAGTTTTGATTTTCATAGACATCGATAGCTGTTAAAATATTAGTATCTATGGGATGCAGGGAGATGGTGATTTTAATAATGCTGTCGCATGTACCACCGGGGTTATTGACGGTTTGGTAATAGATGCCTTGCTGGTTATAGGTTACCTGGTTGTATGTAAAGCTTTCTCCCGCGCAGATGGATGCCTGAACCATCCCGGAGTCGGCAGGCAGAATGCTAAGGTTTATGGTAACGACAGAGTCGCAGCCAAAGGCATCGGTTAATGTGTTTTGATAGGTGCCTGCAGTGGTTAGCATCATGCTTCCGAAGGGCAGCGTATCTCCCTGGCAGATGGCTTCTGTTGAGATGTAAAGGGCAGAATATTCATAGGCCCCCAGATCGGGGATGGCAATGCCGTTGCCATTTCCATCGGAGATGCGGTTGTTGCCCTGCAGGTCGGTGGATATTCCCGGAGGAACAAGTGTGGCGTTTGCTGTATCAATGCAGGCGGAGTGGCAGTTCACACGCCAGTCGGCGGCAAGGAAGGCTGACATCTGTGCTGCATGATATCCCTGATAGGTGTTGGGGTTTCTGAATTCAGGGTAGTTTTCTGCGGCGGTGCCTGTGTTGGAATTGCTTAGGTTAATAATGCCACTGCCGGCATTGCTTCCGGTATATCCCCCCTGGACAGCGCAGTAGCTGGCGATGATGCCGGTGCCCAAACTACTTATCTGACGGGAGGAAGCCGTCAAACCATGGTTGTTCCATATAATACTGTTGTGAAGGCTTCCGTCACCAAACCGCCTTCGAACACCTCCTCCATAATTGGCCCGGTTGCTCACGATGGTGTTGCCCGTGGCATACCCGCCATAATATAAATACAAACCCCCTGCGTACAAACTAGCCTGATTGTTTGCTATTAGACAATTATGAGCCTCTCCGTCGTTCTGAAGGTAAATCCCGCCACCACGGTTTGCCTGATTGCCAATAACCTTACTATTGATGATCAGCCCTCCACGTTTGGCATAAACCCCACCGCCATAGTCACTCTGATTATCGTATATCAGACTGTTTTTTACAATAGGATCGGTATTGCTGTAGGAGCTAAAGTAAAGCAGGTGTACGCCACCTCCTTCATCTCCGGCTGTATTGTTGTATATGGTGCAATTATCCAGCACATTATTCCTCCCAACAAAGACTCCGCCTCCATTATCATCGGCGGAATTATTGCGGATCACGCAATTAATCAATGACATCTCCCCCTGACTGCTGTATACGCCACCCCCATCATCATCGGAAAAGCTGGTGGGATGATTGGCATTGCCTCCCTCTATGGTGAACCCATCCATCAGGGCATTGGTAACACCGGTGGCAGCATACACTACATGATAGCTGTTATCAGCATTGGTGGCTGTTTCAGCAAAGTTTCCACTGATAATGGTCTCGTTGGCTTGCCCTTCACCAAAGGCAGAACGCTGGGAAATAGAGGTCTCCACGCCCGAAAAGCCCCCATAAAGGGATACACCCGTCCGCATAGTTAATGAACGCTTGCGAACATCTGAAGAGGTCCCGTCATATGTTGACACGGGAACGTATGTGCCAGCTGCAACCCATACTTCACCACCCCCGGATATGGACATGTCCTCTATGGCTTGTTGAATATCTATGGCTGAATAGGCCGTGGCCCAACTGCTGCCGTCCTGACTCCCGGAGCCCGAAATAGTCACATAGACCCGGGACTGTCCCTGTAATGTGATGCTGAGCAAAATAAAAAAACAAAAAATGTATGTCTTCATAAAAAAAATAAATGATGGATAAGGATGAAAACTTGAAATTCAAGCCAGAAATTTAAACCCGGCAAAAATACAAATAATTATGGAAATATTTCGAAATAATTAATATTTCCATCAATAATACCTGATATCTCACATTTGTAAAAATCAGCTTTGCCCCATCCCTGAAGAGCGCCTGATTCTTAGCGGGATTAAGAATCGAGAGTCCTGAACCAAACCCAATGTTTATTTGAAAAACACTTGCGTAAACTATGGAAATGCCATATATTTGCCCTCCAACAAAAAAATATTGCCCATAACATTAATTATATGACACATCCATGGTAAAAGCGAAGCAGATGGCAATAGGAATACAAAGTCAGAAAATATAACTAACATAAAATAAGTATTTTGTAGATTTTTATCACATAAAAAACCAATATTATTCGTGCATTCGTGGCAATAAACTGATACACATGAAAAAGATTATTGGCTTTTTTTTTCCGCCCTCGCATTGGCGTGTTCCTGTAATTGTTCTCATGGGCTTTTTGGTGGGGATGGTTGCTTTTCTGCTACATATTTCCCGGGCTCCGTCCTATTTATCGGACAATCCGGAGACCTGCATTAACTGCCATATTATGGTTCCTCAATATGCCACCTGGGCGCACAGTTCTCACCGGGAGGTAGCCAACTGCAGTGATTGTCATGTTCCTCATGATAATGTTTTCAATCATTATTATTTTAAGGCCATGGATGGTTTGCGTCATGCAACCATATTCACTTTGCGTACGGAGCCTCATAGTATACAGATACATTCTGCCGGCAAGCGTTCTGTACAGCAAAATTGCATCCGTTGCCATGAAGACCTGATTGCCGGCGGCACTTTGGGCAATTTGGATAAGCAATTGGTGATAAACCGGGAAGACCGTACCTGCTGGGACTGTCATCGTGCGGTGCCCCATGGTGAGGTGCGCAGCCTCACCAGCACGCCTAATGCTATTGCTCCTTTGCCACAAAGTGCGGTGCCCCGCTGGCTTAGAAAGAAAAATAAGAAGAAAAAATAATGATATAAACCATATTCTATTATGAAGCCTATAAGCGAAAGAGTTAAAGAGAAGCCATGGTTGGGTTGGCTATTGTTTTTTACCACCATGGTCGTGGTTTTTTTACTTGGTCTGCTGGCCTCCTCTATAGTTGAGCGCCGCAGTGAAGCTGTTTTTGCATACACTCCACAGGTGGAGCATGAGCGTTGGGAGCCCCGCCATGAGGTATGGGGAAGGAGCTTTCCCCATCAATTTGAGCGGGCCATGGCCACCAGAGACACCTCTTTCCGTTCCAAATACCATGGCAGTGCCCACTGGGATATGCTGGAAGAAAACCCGCGTATGGTAATCCTTTGGGCCAACTATCCCTTTTCCAAAGATTACAACCAGGGGAGGGGGCATGCTTATGCCGTGGAAGACTTGTACGCTACCCTCCGTACCGGTGCTCCGGTGGATGGTAATGACAGCCCCATGCCGGCTACCTGCTGGACTTGCAAAAGCTCCGATGTGCCCAGAATGATGAACCAACTGGGCCCTGAAGCTTTTTATGCCAAAAGCTGGGAGGAGATGGGCCATGAAATCGTTAACCCCGTTGGATGCGCCGACTGTCACGATGCAACCGATATGTCATTGAGGATAACCAGACCCGCACTGATTGAAGCCTTTGAGCGTAGGGGAGTAAACATCCATGAGGCTACACACCAGGAAAAACGAAGCCTGGCCTGTGCTCAATGCCATGTGGAATACTACTTTAAAGGAGAAGGAAATTACCTGGTCCTGCCGTGGGACAAAGGGCTGGAAATAGAAAATGTGATCGCATACTTCGATGAAATACAATTTACCGACTGGGTGCATGGCATATCTAAAGCACCTATGCTTAAGGCGCAACATCCCGACTATGAATTATTTATGGAGGGAATACACGCCCAAAGGGGGCTGGCTTGTGCCGATTGTCATATGGGATATATCAGCGAAGGGGGACTTAAGTTCACCGATCATAAGGTGCAGAGCCCGTTGAACAACATTGACCGGACCTGCCAGGTTTGTCACAGAGAAGCCGAACGTGAGCTGATGCAAAATGTTTATGAACGGCAGGACAAGATCTTTGAAATAAAGACCCGTTTGGAAAAGCTGCTGGTGCGTGCTCACATGGAGGCCGGAAAAGCTTGGGAACTCAATGCTTCGCCAGAAGAGATGGAAGGGGCTCTTATGGACATCCGCCATGCACAAATGATGTGGGACTACGTGGCCGCCAGCCATGGCGCTGCATTCCATGCTCCCATTGAAAGTACCCGCATTCTGGCCAAAGGAGTAGAAATCGCTCAAAATGCCCGGCTGAAACTCTCTAATATACTCAACAGTAAAGGACACACCCAGCCTGTACCTTATCCGCCAATAGAAACCAAAGCCAGAGCACAGGAGTTTATCGGCCTGGATATGGATAAATTGGAACAGGAAAAAAACCGCTTTATGGATATAGTGGTCCCCAAATGGTTGAAAATGGCCAGAGAAAGAGAAGCTGAATATCCCGTAAACAACCTGTAAACTGTCCTTTAAACCTGTGTTTTTAGACCGGGCTCAACGTTGATTTTCAGGGGAAGTACAATATGGCCAATTTATTTCGGGCTTTTTTAAAAAAAAGAAAGAGCCGGGCAGGGGGGTTACTTTCCGATACAAAAGCTACTAAAGATATTTCCCAGGATTTCATCGGTACTGATATCTCCGGTAATAGTTCCCAGGTGGTAGAGTGCTTCTCTCAGGTCGGCAGAGAGCAGGTCTTCGGGGACTTCATCCCTCAGTCCGGCTTTTACTTTCTCCAGTGCTTCCCGTGTTTTTTCCAGGGCCTGGTGGTGTCGGCTGCTGGACACCACTGTATCCGTTTCCAGTTGATCACGGTTTACGGTTTTTAGCAGGCCATCCAGCACCAGTTCCAGGTTTTCCCGTCGTTTGGCGGAAATAAAAATGGTCTCCATATCCACCAGTTCTGTAAATTGCCGTGGGCTATAGATCAGTTTATCCGCTTTATTACCCAGGATAATGAGCTTTTTATTGCTCATATCCGTTTGTTCTGCCATTTCTTCCAGTTCCTTTTTCAGCTCTTCCACGGTGGTTTGGGCGGCATCGAACAGGTACAGTACTATAGATGCCTGTTTGATCTTTTGGTGTGTTTTTTTGATGCCCAGGGTTTCGATGGTTTCATTACTTTTTCGCAGACCGGCGGTATCGATAAATCGGAAAGAAATGCCATCGATAATAATATTATCTTCGATGGTATCCCTTGTAGTTCCCGGAATTTCAGATACAATGGCTCGTTCTTCGTTGAGCAGGGCATTCAAAAGGGTTGACTTTCCTGCATTGGGCCGGCCGGCAATGGTTACGGGGATTCCGTGTTTTAACACATTACCTGTGGAGAAAGAGCGGATAAGTTGTGATATCTGGTTCAGCATCTCTCCCACAAGCAGCAGCAACTTCTCCCGGTTGGCAAACTCCACCTCCTCTTCTCCAAAGTCCAGCTCCAGCTCCAGCAGCGACGTAAAGGCTACCAGTTGTTGTCGCAGCTCTTTCATTATTTTTGAATATCCTCCCCGCATTTGCTTCGATGCCAGGCGGTGCTGAGCCTGTGACTGTGCAGCGATTAGGTCACCCACTGCTTCCGCCTGTGACAGGTCCATTTTGCCGTTCATAAATGCGCGCATGGTAAACTCTCCGGGATCGGCCAGCCGGCAGCCGTTGCCTGTAAGTAGTTCCAATATGCGCTGACGGATATATTCCGACCCATGGCAGGAGATCTCCAGCACATCTTCTCCCGTGTATGAATGGGGTGCTCGAAACACAGATACCAACACCTGGTCGATAAATTCATCTTTGCTTCGTATGGAGCCCAGGAGAATGGTGTGGCTGTCAGCACGGGCTAAAGACTTTTTCACTGATGCCGGGTGAAATAACGGCTCCAGTACAGCAAGTGCACGGGAGCCACTGAGGCGTATAATACTGATAGCGGCCGTGCCACCGGCAGTGGCCGGAGCACAAATGGTGTCTTCACGAGTAAATGATCCTGCAGGGTCCATAATAAATGCTGTTTTCAACCGCAAAAATAATGCATATTTTTTCAAAAAAACACAACCACCAATCAACTATCCGTAATTAGCCTTCTGCCCACCCATCACAGCCTGCGAAAAAAGAAACCTGAAACAACATGCGGCACGTTCCCTCCAACTGTTTAAAAAATTTTCGTATATTTATACACAGTGAGCCCAGTCTAAAATGGGTGTTTTTGATTTTCAGCGGGTATGAATAATTTGAGTTTTCAGACCGGATGCTACGGTGTTTATCTAAATTGTGAGTATTATGGAGTTATTCAACTGGAAAGATTTATTTGCGTTCACCCGTCGTGAGCAGTATGGTATTGTGGTTTTAGCATTTATCATGTTATTTATTATCCTTTTTCCCATTTTGTATTCCACCTTTCACACCGGTGACCATAAAGTATCTCCGGAAGTAGTGGCCCGGATGGAGCGTTTCCGGGAGGCCATTCAGATCATGGAAGGTGAGGAAGAGTCAGATAAGGAAACCTTTAGTCAGTATCGGGGCAGCCGGTCAGCCCGCTCCCCGGCTTCCCGGAAGCCTGAAGACCTGCACCCCTATACTTTCGACCCCAATACATTGGATAAGGAAGGATGGCAAAAGCTGGGGTTTTCCCTCAGGGAAGCGGAGATGGTTATGAGGTACCGGGATGCCGGGGGCAAGTTCTTCCGCCGGGAGGATGTATTGAGCCTCTATTGTGTTTCTGAAGGAGATTATGCTGTTTTGGAGCCATATATCCACATTCCCCAGCGGCGGAGTCCGGCCTATTCCCGCAGCGATATTTCCGGGCCGGATTTTGATAAGATTATAGATTTGAACCTGGCGGATACGGCAGATTTGGTGGAAGTTCCCGGGATTGGGCCTGCATTTGCGCGAAGAATCCTACGCTACCGAAGTATGCTGGGCGGTTTTTCACACCCCGAACAACTTAGCGAAGTATACGGCATGGAAGAACGATACCAGGAAGTGGTGAAATATTTTTCAGCAGATACCGGAGCATTGAGGCGTATAAATATCAACCAGGCCGGATACAACCATCTGAATATGCACCCCTATATTGACAACCGTTTGGCTTACCAGATCACCGAATACCTGCGGGTGAACGGAGCGTTTAGCTCCCTGGAAGAACTGAAAAATCTGGAGGAAATGCCTGCTTCTAAATATAATAAGGTGGCTCCATACCTGAAAGTTGAACCCTGAAAGAATCTGTTCTAAAAATTCCTTGAATAAAAAAGATTTTATACTTTAGCGGCCCAAAACCAGTAGCATGGGAAAGAAGAGTATTTTCGGGCGGTACAGCAAGACCTTTTGGACCGCCAATGTGATGGAGTTGTTTGAGCGTTGGGCCTGGTATGGGATGTTTATGCTGCTGGCCCTTTATCTTA
>PWNQ01000199.1 GCA_003557725.1 Bacteroidales bacterium
GCTTTAGCTTTTTTCAAACTGCTTTTCGTGGGGTTTATGTTTTAGCCGTTCCTGGAATTATTCGGGGATTAATCCGTGCAAATTTTATTCTAAACCCTGGCGATAATCGCAGCAGTTGTGCCAAATAAAAAATGCGGAACGGCACGGGTTCTCGAAATTCATAGCTACGGTCGTACCCCCGGTATACGTTGACAAAAATATTTTGTTGATGGAAAATAATAATAACACTGAAAGCCTTGCGGCCGTAGAGAGAGAGAGAGAGAGAGCTGTCCTGAAATGTGTATCTGTGTAGAAGAGTGAGTATTGCTTTTTACATGCTTACCATAAGCAGAGGGATGCCGTGCCGGCAGAGAAACCGTCTGCGGAAAGGAAAAGTAATGGTTTTCAGCGTATCTGTTGTTCATAGCAATCATTGGTTTATTGAGCAATGGGACAAATATAATACATTTTTTAATACGCTAACCAACAATATCACCCAAAAGCTAGAAAAATTGTATTTTCTCCTAAAATGGGAAAGACATTGGTATCTTATTGCTTTACAATGTTTTAATAATATGCACTACCCCTTTGCAGCCATGAGGGCTGAGCAGTCCGCTTTCCATACCAGAGTCGCTATTCATTTTGCGATGGAAATATACGAATAAACAATCAACCAGAGATAGCAAAACTGAGGCGTTGCAAGAAGCGTTATCCCGGAGGGGTAAGGCCACATGGCTTTACTGCCGGGGAGTTGTTAAAACCGGTATCCCAGGCTGGCTGTGATCAGCAGGGATCGGTTCACATGCTTTATATCTCCATAGCCTTGTTCCTGGGTACTGACTGACAACAGGCCGTGGAAAAAGGCAACCCGGGGATTAGCATAACGAGTAGTGAAAGGGGTGGTTTAACCCCCTATAAACCGGACAATTTCTATTTGGGTTACAAATATAAACATTTTTATGGCGCTTTCAACCTTGCTTTCATCGGCTTCACGACGACTGATTGCCCCATGCCCCATGCCGTTTTACCCATTATTATAGCAAAGCGGTTCTCACAATCACAATCAATCCCGAATTCTCGGGACAGGTCCCGAATTCTCGGGACAGGTCCCGAATTCTCGGGACAGGTCCCGAAGGGGTGACATGATTATAGTAAAACGTGGGATAATTACCCCGAAAATGCCAATCCAGGCAAATCCACATTACAACATTGATTAAAAGCGTGTTATGCGATATTCCATGGAAGATACCAGGTTATATCTCTTTGATTACAAAGGGTTAAGCAAGTAAAAAACTTTAGTTATTTTTGCACATTCAATAAAATAGCCATGACCTTTCTAAGCAAAAACACCCCTTCGCGTTTTATTTTCCTGATCGATACGCTCATCGTTGCTTTCGGGGTGGTGACCGCTTTTATGCTGCGGTTTGATTTTCAGTTTCCTGATGACAATACCCGGCCATTATTGCTGTTGGTAGCCATTGCCGTAGTGGTTCGTGGTGCCGGATTTTTGGCTTTCCACATTCCCACCAACATCGTTCGCTACACCAGCACCCGTGATGTGGTGCGCATATTCTATGCCATCCTCTCCGGCAGTCTGGTTTTTGGAATGATCAACGTTTTCACCCATACCTCCCACTCCTATTATTTATTTCCCATCTCCATTATCGCCATTGAGTTTTTTGTAACACTGGTAGGCATCATTGGGTATCGTGTATTGGTGAAGGTGGCCTACCTGGAGATAGACAATCCCAATCGTCAAAAGCGTGAGGTGATCATATACGGTGCCGGGAACAACGGTCTGATCACCAAGCGCACGCTGGATCGTGATGCGGGTGTTCGTTTTCGGGTGGTGGCACTGCTGGATGATGATCCGGGCAAACAGGGAAAAAAGATGGAGGGCATCCCCATATTTTCTCCTGAAAGGCTTCCCCGGTTGCTTAAGGAGGGTAATATAGCCCAGGTAATTCTTTCGGTGCCGGGAATCAAGCCAGACCGCAAGCAGTCTATTGTTAATGAGTGTCTTAGCCACAACATCCGCGTACTTACGGTTCCTCCGGCCTCCCGGTGGATCAACGGAGAGCTTAGTTTTAAGCAGATCAAAAAGATCAATATCGAAGACCTTCTGGAGCGTGACACCATCCATATGGATGCGCATCGCCTGAAGGAAGACCTGAGCGGGAAGACGGTATTGGTAACCGGCGCGGCTGGCTCTATAGGCAGCGAGATCGTCCGACAGCTCCTCCCCCTGGAGCTGGCACATCTGGTGCTCATCGATAACGCCGAAACGCCATTGCACCACCTGAGCCTGGAGATGGACAAAGAAAAGGGACCCGTAAACTACACCTGTATCCTGGGGGATATCCGCCAAAAAAAACAAATGGCCTCCGTATTTGCCCGGTTTCAACCTCAGGTAGTATACCACGCGGCCGCCTATAAGCATGTCCCCCTGATGGAAGATAACCCGGCAGAATCGGTGCAAACCAATATCACAGGAACCAAAGTGATGGCAGACCTGGCCCTGGAATATAAGGTGAGCCGGTTTATAATGATCTCCACCGATAAAGCCGTTCGCCCGGGAAGCGTTATGGGAGCTTCCAAACGGATCGCAGAGATCTATACCCAATCGATGAACGCCCTCAACTCCACCCGGTTTATTGTGACCCGTTTTGGGAATGTCCTGGGATCTAACGGCTCGGTTATCCCCCTGTTTGAGAAACAAATCCGGAATGGCGGTCCCATCACGGTCACCCACCCCAAAGTGACCCGGTTCTTTATGACCATCCCCGAGGCCTGCCAGCTGGTTTTGGAAGCCAGTATTATGGGAAATGGTGGAGAGGTATTTATGTTTGACATGGGGCACTCCATTAAAATTGAAGACCTGGCAAAAAAAATGGTAAAACTATCCGGACTGGAACCGGATAAGGATATTGAAATCATCTATACGGGCCTGCGCCCCGGAGAGAAGCTGTTTGAAGAGCTGCTCAATGATAAAGAAAACACCCTGCCCACCCATCACCCCAAGATCATGATCGCACGGGTGGAAGATCCGGTGTTCGAACGGATAAATGAACACGTTGAAGCCCTGAACAAAACAGCTCATGCCGGAGATGCTTTGGCCATTGTAAAACAAATGGAATCCATCCTGCCCGAGTTTGAAAGCCAAAACCCGGTATACCGCACCCCCTCCTGAGTCCCGATTTTTTTATACTTTAGCACGCCAAACGAAAAATCTAAATCCAAATGATAAACAAACAGCTTACCAACCCGGAAAGCATTGTTGTTGTTGGTGGTTCCAACGATATTAACAAGCCGGGAGGAAAGGTATTAAAGAACATTATTGACGGTGGTTTTACCGGCCGTCTGCATGTACTAAACCCCAAAATGGAGGAGGTGCAGGGCGTAAAAAGTTATAAAGACGCTGAAAGCCTTCCTGAGACCGATCTGGCTATCATCGCCATTGCAGCCAAACACACCTTGCCGGTAGTGGAAACCCTCACGCAGCAAAAAAATACCCGCGCATTTATTGTACTTTCTGCCGGATACAGTGAGGAAAGTGAAGAAGGTGCCAGGTTGGAGGAAAAGCTGACCGCCCTGGTGAACCAGGTGGATGGTGCGCTTATCGGCCCCAACTGTATTGGCATACTCAACGCACACCATCACAGTGTATTTACCGAGCCTATCCCCGATTTAGACCCCAAAGGGGTGGATTTTATTTCCGGGTCAGGAGCTACCGCAGTATTTATTCTGGAGTCGGGCATACCTAAAGGGCTCAAATTTTCCAGTCTGTACTCTGTGGGCAACAGTGCCCAAATGGGCGTGGAAGAGGTGTTGCAGCATATGGATGAGCACTTTGATCCGGAACGCGACTCCCATGTTAAGCTATTGTATGTGGAAAACATTGATAAGCCTAAGAAGCTGCTTAAGCATGCCTCCAGCCTTATCCGTAAAGGCTGCCGTATAGCTGCCGTCAAAGCAGGCTCCTCGGATGCGGGAAGCCGCGCTGCCAGCTCCCATACCGGAGCACTGGCCAGCCCCGACACGGCAGTGGATGCCCTGTTCCAAAAAGCCGGCATCGTAAGATGCTATGGAAGAGAAGAACTGATCAACGTGGCGGCCGTATTTATGCACCCACAACTGAAAGGGAAAAATATAGCCATTATCAGCCACGCCGGTGGCCCCGCCGTAATGCTTACCGATGCCCTGTCTAACGGAGGCCTTATCATCCCACCCATCGAAGGAGAAAAAGCAGAACAACTGAAAGAAGAACTGTTCCCGGGATCGTCCGTAGCCAACCCCATCGACTTCCTGGCTACAGGAACAGCAGAACAACTGGGTACCATTATCGACTATACCGAAAACCACTTCCACCATATCGACGGAATGGTGGTCATCTTTGGAACCCCGGGCCTGTTCCCCATCTTTGACGCATACCGCGTGCTGGACGAAAAAATGAAGTCGGCTAAAAAACCCATATTCCCCGTCCTGCCATCCACCCTCACCGCTAAAGAAGAAGTGGAGGAGTTTTTAAGCAAAGGACGAGTGTGCTTTCCCGATGAAGTCATGCTGGGCAAGGCCCTCACACGAGTGTATAATACCCCACCACCAGCACCGGAAGAAACACCGCTGCCCCAGGTGGACCACAAGAAAATCCGTAGCATCATCCAAAATGCCAGTACCGGATACCTGCCCCCGGAACAGGTACAGCAACTGCTGGATGCCGCCGGAATCCCAAGAGCCGGCGAAGCCGTATCCAGCCAGAAAGCAGACGCCGTGAAAAAAGCTAATGAACTGGGATACCCCATCGTGATGAAAGTGGTAGGACCACTGCATAAATCAGATGTGGGTGGCGTGGTGCTTAACGTGAATAGCGACCAAACCGTAGAGAAAGAATTTGACCGCATGATGAAAATCCCACAAACCACAAGCATACTTATGCAACCCATGCTCAAAGGTACCGAACTGTTTGCCGGAGCAAAGTATGAAGAAGGGTTTGGACATATGGTGCTCTTCGGTATCGGTGGGATATTTATAGAAGTACTGAAAGATGTGCAAAATGCCCTTAGCCCCGTAAGTGAAAAAGACGCCCTGAAGATGATAAAAAAACTCCGTAGCTATCAAATCATCGAAGGCATCCGCGGTGAAGAAGGGGTTAATGAAAAACGCTTCGCTCAAACCGTGGCCGGCCTCTCTGCCCTGCTGGAAGCCGCTCCCGAAATACGCGAACTGGACCTGAACCCGCTGCTGGGAACACAAAAACACGTGACCGCCGTGGATGCAAGGGTAAGCATTGAAAAATAACAAACAGAGGAAACGCCCATGTGGAAGCTTCCCACACATAGAGGGATGATTATTCCTCTACGGAAAGCTCCCACACGCGCCCCTCTTAATCCCATGACAGACAACGAACAACAAACAAT
This sequence comes from Bacteroidales bacterium, assembly GCA_003557725.1. Taxonomy (GTDB): domain Bacteria; phylum Bacteroidota; class Bacteroidia; order Bacteroidales; family PWNQ01; genus PWNQ01. The sequence continues at coordinate 5,397 of PWNQ01000199.1, forward strand.
AATATAAACACATGAAAAAAAGTGATATATATGTATTAGCAGGTGTCATTATCTTTTTTGCACCCTTTGTCCTCCTGAAAGAAGTAACGGCTCATTATTCCCAAATCAATGGTTCGTATCCCTTAATGATGAGCTTTCTGAAGTTTGCCATATTGGCCACCTTCGGGGAAACCCTGGGACTGCGTATCCGGGAAGGAATATATAATTATAAAGGCTTTGGATTAATTCCCAGGGCTATTGTATGGGGCGTGATCGGATTAACCATCAAACTGGCCTTTGTGGTCTTCGATAATGGAATGCAGGTGTTTATGGAAGAAGTGGCCGGCATCTCAGGGGCTACCCGCTTCGGCGAAATGGAAATGGGACTCACTAAAATACTTATTGCCCTCAGCATTAGCATACCACTTAATGTAATCTACGCACCGGTCATGATGACCATGCATAAGATCACCGATACCCATATAATGGATAACCAGGGAACCGTACGTGGGCTTTTTAAACCCATTAAACTGGCCGAGATCACCCAGCGGATAAACTGGAACGTGCAATGGAACTTTGTGTTTAAAAAAACTATTCCCTATTTCTGGATACCGGCACATACCATCACCTTTTTACTGCCACCCCAGGCACGGATTCTCTTTGCCGCATTACTGGGCATCGCCCTGGGAGTTATCCTGGCTATTGCCAGCCTGAAAGGCAGAGGGAAGTAAAAGGGTCGAGATGAGCGACTTGAGCGAACAACGAACGGATAATCACCCGTAAATCATACAATATCAAACACAAAAGGCCATTCAACGTAAACAACACAAAAATTATAGACCCATGAAAAAAGAAACACCAATAAATGCACAGGTCGTAGACCGGAAGTTGTCAGAAAATAAAATTGACAGCGTGGGTAAAGCATCCATACGTGAGATCAAAAAGCTGGTGGATGACATTGAACAAGAAACGGGCGATCAGTTTGTCCGCATGGAAATGGGCATTCCCGGATTACCCACGTCAGAGATTGCCATTAACGCAGAAATAGAGGCTTTAAAACAGGGTGTAGGGGCCATTTACCCGGATATTCAGGGCATCCCCCCACTGAAACGGGAGATGTCGCGGTTTGTAAAAAACTTTATGGACCTGGAGGTTGCCCCGGAACACTGCCTGCCTACTGTAGGTTCCATGCAAGGCGGGTTTGCTGCCTTTATGACTACCACGCGCATGCACAAAAAACAGGACACCGTGCTGTTTATCGACCCGGGCTTCCCGGTGCAAAAAATGCAGTGCCAGGTGCTCCAAATCCCCTTTGAAAGCTTCGATGTGTACAACTATCGCGGCGATAAGCTGAGGGAAAAACTGGAGTCATACCTGTCTAAAGGCAATATCTCTACCATCACCTACTCCAACCCTAACAACCCCTCGTGGATCTGCTTTACCGAAAAGGAACTGCAAATTATCGGGGAACTGGCTAACAAGTATGATGTGGTGGTTGTGGAAGACCTGGCCTACTTTGCCATGGATTTCCGCAAAGAGCTGTCCCAACCCGGCCAACCCCCCTATCAGGCTACCGTAGGAAAATATACGGATAACTATATCCTGCTTATCTCCAGCTCCAAATCCTTTAGCTACGCCGGACAACGCGTGGGCATGTTTATTATTTCTAATAGCTTGTTTACGAAAGAATGCCATGATTTGAAGCGATTCTATGCCTCACCCTTCTTCGGCCACTGTATGCTCTTTGGCACCATTTACCCCCTGAGCGCCGGAACAGCTCACTCCCCGCAACATGGACTGGCAGCCATGCTGAAAGCTGTAAATGACGGCCAATATGACTTTGTGGATGCAGTAAAAGAATACGGTGAGAAAGCAAAGATCATGAAAAAACTGTTTACCGATAACGGCTTCCAAATCGTTTATGACAAAGATGAAGACCAACCCATCGCAGATGGCTTCTACTTCACTATCTCCTACCCTGGGCTTAGCGGTGAGGAACTTATCCATAAACTGGTGTATTACGGCATTAGCGCTATCTCGCTTATGGTTACCGGAAGCGATCGCACCGAAGGACTAAGGGCATGCGTGTCGCTGGTGAAACGAAGCCAATTCCCCGACCTGGAATACCGACTGAAAAAATTCCACCAACATCAAGGATAAGGAGTTGTTTCGGGCTTGGGGAAATAGTGTACTTTTACTGCTGTTTTCAATGGGCCCAGAGCGGTTATTGCAAACTATTAGTCAACGTATTAAAAAATATCAATTCTAAAAATTGGCGGAACATGAGCTATCAAATGCAAGGAAAACTGATCGAAAAGTTTGACACCAACCAGGTTTCTGACCGGTTTAAAAAGCGGGAGTTTGTCCTGGAAAAGCGTGAAGAAGGCGCAGGAGGACGTGAGTTTATTGATACCGTGAAGTTTCAGTTGGTTCAGGATCGCTGTGACCTTATCGACCCCTATAACACCGGAGAGGAACTCAATGTGCATTTCAACTTAAAAGGGAACAAATGGGAACGTGAAGGAAAGGTGAACTATTTCACCAACCTGGATGTGTGGCGTGTGGAGCGTGTTAATCCGGAGAATCCTGACGAACAGGTAGGTGGTTCCAAGCAGCAGGATTCTGCTTCCCTGCCCGGGAAGGAAGACCTGCCCCCTTTGGAAGAGGCAGAGGATGACCTTCCATTCTAAAGCCACCGGCTATGGGTTATAGCTGTTTCAGCTTGGCCACCAGTTTATCCCATGCATAACGGCTTTTTTCCCGAATCACGTTTTGCACCATGAATGCCTCCTGGTCCTGGTCGTAAAAGTGATTGATGGCCTCTGCTATAGAAGCAGGCTCCGGGTCTACCACATATCCGGCTTTTCCATGGGGAATGATCTCCCATAAGCCGCCCACATCGGTTACCAGCATGGGTTTTTCAAAATGGTAACCGATCTGGGTCACTCCGCTTTGCGTAGCACTGCGGTAGGGTTGCACCACCATATCACAGGCAGAGAAGTACAAAGCCACTTTTTCATCATCAATAAACTGGTTATGCAGGATCACGTTCTCCAACTGATGCTGTTGGATGATCTGCATATACTCATCAGGATGATCATAAAACTCTCCAGCCACCACCAGCAACACGTTCTTCTTTTGCAACCCCTGGTCAGCCATTGCCTCCAGCAACAGGTCAAGCCCCTTATACTTACGTACAAACCCGAAAAACAATATGACCGGCTTATGGATATCCAGCCCCAGGGCTTTCCGGGCCTGTTCTTTGGAGACCCTCTCTCCAAAGTTATCATAGATGGGATGAGGGTTCAGTGCCCGGGGCTTCTTTTTATCAAAAGCGTCCAGGTCATCCAGCACCGACTGTGACAAAGCCAGAAAGCCGTCCACCGAACCGGTAAAATATTTTGAGAACCAGCGGTCCAGGGGCTTGGGTTCATGGGGGATCATATTGTGCAACTGGGCTACCCGGCGGGACCTGCTTCCCGCTATACGAAGTACCGTGCCCAAACAGGGGGCCATAAAGGGAATCCAGTACATGACAAGGATCCGGTCATACCGTTTCCTGCGTATTCGCAAGCCTTCCCGGAGCCAGGTAAGGGGATTTACCGAGCTGAGCCGGGTGCGAATCTCCAATCCCGGCGCAGCCTTGTTGGTATACTGGGTCTTCCCGGGAAACAAACAGGAAGGATACTGTAAAGAGAAAGATAACACTTCCACACGATCTCCCTCCTGCTCAAAGGCTTTGGCAAGACGTTCGGTAAAGTTGGCAATACCTCCACGTAATGGATGTGCCGGACCAATGATCAATATGTTCATGTGTTTATTATTTCTATATTGCTTACCTTCTGCTATTTATCAACTTACTACCATCAACCCCGAAGTTAAAGTCATATGGCAAAACAAATAATAGTGCATAATATTTAGAATTAAATATAAATAACTGAAGTTTCCCACTTCCAGAGACATTGAAAATCAATTAAAAAAAATAAGAAAAAGCAGTGGTATGTATTGTTTAATTTGCTATTTTTGAATCGGTTACAACACAAAAACGCAAATCAAAAAAACCACTACTTATGTCGACAAAAATAGGGAAATTAAGCGAATTAGAAAACGCTCTTTGCCATAATGAAAGTCTTTAGAAGGGGGTGCTCAAGTCTATTTCAGCATTTAAAATTGGGCGGTATTTGGGCTTTTATGAAGCAGCGAAAACACGCGGGTGGCGGGTTTCCGTACTTATTGTCTCACTTTTGTTGTTTCGATTAAAAGGTCTAAATATTTACTCGGGACACCAAAGTATGTCGTTTTTACCTAAAATTGATGACAATACGTTTTACCGGTTGATGAACAATTCATGGATGAATTGGCGTGGCTTGCTATACAGCTTTGCTAAGCAGTTTAAAAGGAACGTTGAAGAGAAGGGCGAATCGAGCACAGGCCCAAAGTGCTTTGTTGTTGACGATAGCGATTTGGAAAAAACCGGCAAGCCCTTTGAATTTATAGGCCGTATCTTCAACCATATTACCAGGAACTATGTTTTGGGGTTTATATTATCAAAAAAACAAGCCAAAAATCGTTTTAACAAAACACGAAACAAAAAAAGTAATGGGGCAAAACGCGTTAAAGAATTGGACATGAAGAAAACCAACAATTATATATCCATGATAAAGCGGGCCATAAAAAATGGGTTCATTGCAGATTATGTGTTAATGGACAGTTGGTTTGTCAATGACACAATATATACGTTATGCCGGATCTTGTAAGCTTTTCATTCCTGCTATTGGAAAAAAGCGGGTACTTGTTGGCATGTGGATCCAACAAACGACTCTCCTGCATGTAGTTGTATAAAATCACGGTTTGCTCTTCTTGCAGTGGAACGATTCTGGCTTTGCCACCTTTCCCTGTTATTTTTAAACTACATGGATTGTCAAGCCTGACACAGGAGGGAGTAAGATCAATTATTTCCTGGACCCTGGTATTGTACTCCCCATTCTTTAGACCAAAAAAAAGTAATTTAAGGTGAATTGGATTGGTTTCATTTTTGTTCGTTCAGAAATTTTCCTGGAACAAAAACCGGAAATAACTTTTTGACCCCC